>JBIIVI010000299.1:0-4070 GCA_044339555.1 Cyclobacteriaceae bacterium
CCGGATTATCGCTTTGATTTGGAGTTCCGGATAGCAAACAGCTACCACTTTGGGTTGGACTTCGATAACGCCCTGAATTTCTACAATCGTTACAAAGACAAACTCACCAAAAAGCCCACCTATTCCGGTAAGGACAAGGTAGATATGAAGGACGTAGAAAGACGCATTCAGGAGTGTGGCTGGGGCAAAGAATTTGTGGCCAACCCGGGGGCTTTTTCAATTTCCAACATCGGCCGTGAACTTAACAGCGATGGTTACGACTATGGCCCGGTGATCTCCGAAAAGGAAGATGAAATTATCTTCACCACCCGCAGGCGCGATGGCAACCTCAACGAAAACGTGGATACCGATAACATTCCCTTTGAAGACGTTTTTATCGCAAAAAAGAACGGCACGTCCTGGACCCGCGCTTCGAACATCGGGGTGCCGGTCAACACCAAGAACCACGACTCAAACCTGGCCCTCAGCCCGGATGGTAAACAGCTCTTTATCTACAAAGACGACAACAATGGCGACATCTTCGTGTGCGAGCGTAATCCGGATGGAACGTGGACTGCGCCCGAGCCGCTGCCTGGCGTGATCAACTCTTCGTACCGCGAGGGCTCGATTACCATTACGGCCGATGGTAAGACCCTTTACTTTGCCAGCGAACGCCCCGGTGGTTTTGGTGGCAGCGACCTCTACGTGTGTACACAGGACGAACGTGGCGAGTGGTCGCGTGTAAAAAACCTCGGCCCGAGCATCAACACCGAAGTGGATGAGGAGGGGCCGTTTATCGACTACGATCAAAAAACGTTGTACTTCAGTTCCCGCGGCCGCAAGGGCATGGGCGGTCACGATGTTTTTAAAACCACATTGATAAACGCAGCCCGTAACGAATGGAGTGAGCCCGAGAATCTGGGCTATCCCATCAACACCCCCGATGATGATGTGTACTTTGTGGCCACACGCGATGGAAAACGCGCCTATTTTTCTTCCGTGCGCGAAGATGGTCTCGGCTACAGCGATATTTATACTATTCTGTTAGCACCCGAGAAAAAGCCTGAACCGGTGGTGGCCGCCAAGCAGCCGGAGCCCGTGAAGGAAACCCCGAACGAGGAGCCCAAGGCAGAGCCGGTGGTGAAGAAAGAAGAGCCTAAAGTATTGCAACCGCTAAAGGTGGTAGTTGCGGTAGTGGATGCGGAAACACAAATGCCGCTGGAGGCGAAAGTACGGTTTCAAGCGGTGAAGGACAACACGGTTCCGGGTGCCGCGCGCGAAGGAAGCAACTATATATTTACCATCCGCACGGAGGGTGTGCAAGACTATCGCTTATCTGTGGAGCGCGAAGGCTACGTGTTCTCGAACCAAACGATCAGCATGGGCGGTGCCACCACACAGGCCATGACGCGCAACTTCAAAGTTGGGCTCAAAAAAATCAGTGTTGGCGTCACCGGCATTTTGCGAAATATTTATTTTGATTTTGGTAAATCCACGTTCCGTACAGAATCATACGGAGAACTGAACAAGTTGGAAGCCATGATGAAACAAAATGAAGGCGTGGCAGTAGAAATTGCCGGACATACCGACAACGTGGGCAGCAAAGTCCTGAACCAACGCTTGTCGCTCAATCGCGCGAAAGCGGTGCGCAACTTCCTCATGTCAAAAGGCATTGACGGTCGCAGAATTCAAACCGCGGGGTTTGGCGAAGATAAACCGCTTGCCAGCAATGACGATGAGGCGGAGGGCCGCGCCTTAAACCGCCGGGTGGAGTTTCGCATTACCGGAAATTAATTTTCTTTTATCACTTTTGAACCCGGCCCGGCAGTTACCTGTTGTTCAGGTTGCCTTTTAAAGCACATCACATGGTAGTTCCCTACAAAGATCAGGCAACTGGTAAAAAACAACAGGTGGCGCACATGTTTAACAGCATCAGCCCGCAATACGATTTCCTCAATCATTTTTTGAGCCTGGGCATCGATATTTTGTGGCGCAAAAAGGCGGTTAAGCTGCTTCGCCAGCATCAGCCCCGCACCATTTTAGATATTGCCACCGGCACGGGCGATTTTGCGCTGGAAGCCATGAAACTAAACCCGGAAAAAATCATTGGCCTGGATATTTCCGATGGGATGTTGGAGGTAGGCCGAAAAAAAATTAAAGCACGCGGTTGGCACCAGCGCATCGAAATGGTAAACGGAGATTCAGAAAATCTCCCGTTCGAGCAAAATAAATTTGATGCGGTGATCGTTGCTTTTGGCGTGCGGAACTTCGAACATTTAGAGCGTGGCCTGGCCGAGATGCTGCGGGTATTGAAGCCAGGCGGTGCCGTGGTGATTCTTGAGTTTAGCAAACCGCGCACATTCCCGATGAAACAGTTCTATGGCTTTTACTTCCGGGCAATACTGCCATTGGTAGGCCGGATGTTTTCAAAACACCGCACCGCGTACACGTACCTGCCGGAGTCGGTTGATGCGTTTCCGGATGGGAGCGACTTTTTAGCTATCTTGAATAAAATCGGCTACCAAAAAGCAACATGCCAGCCTCTAACATTTGGAGTAAGTTCCCTCTACTACGCGCAAAAGTAGTTGTCACCGGGGCGCTGTTGGTACTGGCGTTGGGTGCTCATGCCCAATTTTTTAAGTGGGCGCGGCAACACAATCCCAATTATGATGAGCGCTTCATCTCGTATGGGTTTATGATTGGTCTGCATACCAGTGCCTACCAACTGCAGTACAGCGATCGGTTCGTAACGCAAGATTTTGATACGGTACATTCGGTCATCACGCCTTTTTTGCCCGGTTTTTCGTTAGGCTTTCTTGTGAATATGAGCCTTAATTCGGATTTAGATCTGCGCCTGATGCCCAAAGCCGGTTTTTATAACCACCGCGTAGAATACCGCTACACGAACCGAACGGTAAAAGAACAACTCGTAGAAACCACGCTGATGGAGTTTCCGCTCTTGTTGAAATACAAATCCGCGCGTAGAGGCAATGTGCGCATGTACATGGTGGGTGGCGTAACGCCCGCTTTCGAACTTTCAGGACAGAACGATGCACAAAGTGGCACGACCGGACTTGATATTCGCAAGCAGAATTTGAGTTTGGATGCGGGCATTGGTTTTGATTTCTATTTTCCGATGTTTAAGTTCTCGCAAGAGATTCGGTTTTCGCGGGGCATTTCAAATATGCTCGGTGCTTCGCCCAGTCCGTTTACCGAACCCATTCGCAGGTTGAATACCAACACCATTTCCGTTTACTTCATTTTCCAATAAAACTATGGCTTCTCCCATCATGCTCGTTACCGGTGCCACCTCTGGAATTGGCGAAGCAACCGCCCGGCTGGCAGCAGAACAGCATTTTCGCTTAATCATTTGCGGAAGACGGGCCGACCGCCTGGAGAAACTAAAGGCAGCGTTGCAAACGCATACCGAAGTTATGATGCTCTCGTTTGATGTGCGCGATGAGCGCCAAGTAGCAGCGGCCTTTCAGTCCTTGCCAACACCGTGGCAGGAGATTGATGTATTGGTAAACAACGCCGGCAATGCGCATGGCCTGGACCCCATTCAAACCGGAAAAATTGCCGACTGGGATGCCATGATCGACATCAACGTAAAGGGGTTGTTGTATGTGTCCCATCACGTCATCCCGGGCATGGTAAATCGCAAACGCGGGCACATTGTTAATCTGGGCTCTATCGCAGGCAAGCAAAGCTACCCGAACGGAAATGTGTATTGCGCCAGCAAATCAGCGGTAGATGCGTTAACCGAGTCCATGCGGCTGGACTTAAATCCGTTTGGCATAAAGGTTACCGGCATTCATCCGGGTATGGTAGAGACGGAATTCTCGTTGGTTCGTTTTAAAGGCGATGCACCGCGCGCACAGCAGGTTTATCAGGGACTTACGCCCTTAACCGGTCATGATATTGCCGAACTTATTCTTTTTGCCGTAACCCGACCGCCGCATGTAGTGTTGGCAGATATTCTGGTATTACCGCTGGCGCAGGCTTCGGCTACTGTGTTGAACAGGCAGCTCTCGTAGTCTTTTGTTTTTTGGCGGCAATACAGAAACCCCCGCGTGAGATGCGGGTACCTT
>JBIIVI010000300.1:0-4069 GCA_044339555.1 Cyclobacteriaceae bacterium
GGTGTGATTTCCTTTTTGGTTGGATTTACGTTCACCCTGAAAATCTTGTGGGACAAATTGGACGCGGTGTTCATAAGCAAAGTGCCGCTGAAACGTGAAATTACTGAGCAACCGATTTTTTATCTCGCACTGGTAGCGTTGGTGATCGGGATGCAGTTGTTTTTAACCGGCTTTCTGGCCGAACTATGGGTGCGCCAATCAGTTTCAAAAAAGGATTATCTGGTTATGGAGCGAGCAGGCTTTGCCCAAGAGTTATCAGAGGCTGTTTAGCTCAATCCGAAATGTAGTACCGAGGTTCTCTTCGGAGGATTTTATAAAAATGCGACCGTTGTGGTACATCTCAATGATGCGCTGTGCCAGCGTAAGACCTAAGCCCCAGCCTCTTTTTTTCGTGGTGAAGCCGGGTTTAAAAATACTGGCTTGATTGGCTTTGGGAATTCCTTTCCCGGTATCCGAAATATCGATGAATACTTTTTTATCGCTGCCGCGTAGAACTTTGATCGCCACCGTGCCGCTGGTGCCGATGGCATCCACGGCATTTTTACACAGATTTTCGATCACCCACTCAAACAATGGGGCGTGTACATTGGCCATAATGTTTTCGCTCAGGGAATACACTTCAAAGTTGATTTTTGAACTAACGCGCGGCTCGAGATAGCCCACTACATTCGAGATGAGGTGATAGATATTTTCTGGTTTGAGATGTGGAGTCGATCCAATACTGGAAAATCGTTCGGTTACCACCCGCAGCTTACGCACGTCTTTGTCAAGTTCTTCCACCAAGCCTTTTTTCTTCAGTTCGGGATCATCTCGCAGCACCTCCACCCACGCCATGAGCGAGGAGAGCGGGGTGCCCAGCTGGTGAGCCGTTTCTTTGGCGAGCCCGACCCACACGCGATTTTGCTCCGCAGCTTTGGAGTAATTAAAGGCCAGGTACGAAATGAAGGCAAAAATGGCAATCACGGAGAGTTGGACGTAGGGGAATGCCGTAAGTTGAATCAACAGCGTAGAGTTTTTGTAATACACTTTTTGTTGCGCGTATGCTTCGTTGTTGTTGGAGGGGTCGCGCAGGTCGATGATGATCGGGTCGTAATAGGTTTGCATCAGTGCCGCTTCGCGTTGCAACTGCTTTTGAATCTGGGTGGCCGTTTGCGTAGAGTCCACCGAAACGTTACGGGCAAAAATCACCTGGCCTTCGGCATCGGTCAGGATCAATGGCACGGAATTGTTTTTATTGATGATCTCTTCGGTAACAAACACCATGTTGGTGTTGAAGTCTTCTTTGGATGCATATTCAATGGCACGTGCAAAGAGTTGCACGTCCTGGCGTTCGCGGTCTTTCAGTTTCTTCACCAGTCGATCGGTATAGTAAATGGAACCGATGCTGATGAGCGAAGACACCACCAGAATGATCCATTTAAGGTTGGAGTTCGATCGGTAAAACTCCATGCCAGGTAGAATACGGTTGGGCATTCAGAAAAATAGAAGAAAACAATCTGAAAACAAAAAGACCCGCGCAGAACGCGGGTCTTTCGGTAAGACGCCATCTCAAAAATAGTTCGTCATTGCGAGCGATAGCGAAGCAATCCCCAATTCGGAGATCAAAGAGGGGATTGCCTCGGTCGTTCCTCCCTCGTAATAACGATAAAGTTATTTTTTTGAGATGGCTTCCACATATTCACGGAGCTAGTTTTTCATCATGAACCACTTGGCCAACACTTTGTAATTTACTTTCGTACCAGACATCAGGATGCCCACTCGGTAAATGCGTGCAGCAATCCAGGTAGTAAACAAAAATCCAATGATGAGTAACACCATCGACAGGGCGAGTTGCCAATCCGGAACACCAAAGGCAATCCTACCCACCATCGCCACCGGCGAAGTAAACGGAATGATCGACAACCAAAAACTCACAGGGCCGTGCGGGTCGCGCAGAATAAACAGAAACAGACCCATGTAGCCAATCAACAGCGGCAGCGTGATCGGAAACTGAAACTGCTGCGATTCCTGAATGGAATCAACCGCAGAGCCCACCGCCGCAAACAACGCTCCGTACAACAAATAACCGCCCAGGAAGAAGAACACAAACACGAACGCAATTTTTCCGAAAGGAATCTGTTCCATTTCTTCAAACAGCCCCATGATTTTAGAGTTCTGTGCTTCGGCCGCCTCACGGGCTTCCTCGCCACCCATCTGGCCCGCAATCTGCTCCGACATTTGCTGCTGCGGCATCTTCTGGCCGAAATAACCCACCGCTGCGCTTGATAGCACCGAAATCAATACAATCCAGATAATGAATTGAAGCAATCCCACCGAAGCAATGCCGATGATTTTTCCCAGCATCAACTGAAAGGGCTTCACGGAACTAACAATTACCTCTACAATTTTGGACGTCTTCTCGTCAATAACTCCCTGCATGATCTGAATGCCGTAAATCAACACAAACATGTAAATCAAGATACCCAGAATAAAGCCGGCCGCGTTCAGCAGACCCACGTTGCTGGATTTTTCCTCCCCGGTCTCCGTCAGGTTTATCGTCTTGAGTGAGATGGAGACTTTTAACTTTTTCAGTGTTTCCTCGTCAATATTAAACTGACGCAGCTTCATGTCGTGCAGTTGGTTTTCCAATACACTTTCCAGTTCGCTCAGCTTTTCGATGCTGGGGTTTTCTTTCGTGTAGATGGCAAACCCTTCCGGTTTATCTAGTTCAAAAGCCGGCACGTGCAGCAGTGCAAAGTGATCGGTTTCCTGATACAGTTTCTTGGCCTGATCTGCCGGCACATCCAGGCGTGTAAACGAAAATTTGCGCGAGTCTTCAAAATTAAACTTTCCGCTTTCGTCTACTACCATCACTACCTCGGCTTTAGCCGATTCGGCTTCTTTCTTCATCACATAAAACAAAACCCCGATGATGGCTGGAAAGATCAGCGGCACCAAAATGGTTGTGAGCAAAAAGGATTTCTTCTGTACGCGGTTCAGAAATTCGCGCTGTATAATCAACAAAACTTTGTTCATGGCGGGGTAGGTTTAAGATTCAAGTAAATGTTTACGCAGCGCTTCATCGCCTTCGGCTTTCACCAGGCTGATAAAAATGTCAGCCATCGTGGGCAGCTTTTCCTGAAAACTCTGCAACTCGGTCAGTTCAATCAACTCGCGAATCACCTGATTGCCCTTCAAACCATCGCTCGCGCGAATCACGGATTCATACACATCTTCGCCCAGCGCTTTCTGCCGGATCAATTGGTAGCGTTCCGCCGGCAGTTGGAAGTGATTGCCGCGGTGCTCCACCAAAAATGTGTTCGAGCGAAACTGGTCCTTCACTTGTTTTTTGGGGCCCTCCAAAATCTTTTTCGACTTATTAATCAACGCGATATGGTCGCACAACGACTCCACGGTTTCCATCCGGTGCGTAGAAAAAATAATCGTGCTGCCTTTTTCTTTCAACTCCAGAATCTTTTCGGTAATCAGCTGTGCGTTCACGGGGTCAAAACCTGAAAATGGTTCATCCAGAATAATCAACTTCGGCTCGTGCAGCACGGTGGAAATAAACTGGATTTTTTGCGCCATCCCTTTCGAAAGGTCTTCTACTTTTTTCTTCCACCAGTCTTTGATTTCAAACTTCTCGAGCCAAACTTTAACACGGCTCATCGCTTCCGCCCTACTCAGGCCTTTTAATTGAGCGAGGTACAGCAGTTGCTCGCCTACCTCCATCTTCTTGTACAAGCCGCGCTCCTCCGGCAAATAACCAATCATTTCCACATGGCGCTCGTGCAGGGGCTCACCGAAAACGGTAATCTCACCGCCATCACGATTAATGATTTGGTTGATAATGCGGATCAGCGTGGTTTTGCCGGCTCCGTTGGGGCCAAGTAAACCGTAGATCGTTTTCTCGGGAATGTTGATGCTAACGCGGTCCAGCGCCAGATGGCCTGTGTACTGCTTCGTTACATCTTTTGCAATTAGTGCATCCACTGTGGTTGGGTTTTGAGGTGGTTAGTTGCTCAATAAACCGAAAAATTACGCAACAGTTCTGAAATAAGTATGATGAGGGTTACCGACTGTTTAAGGA
>JBIIVI010000301.1:0-4058 GCA_044339555.1 Cyclobacteriaceae bacterium
AAACACAAAAACCGACCTCATCGACATTACCGTTGAAGACCAGCTGCCGGTATCGCAGAATAGTCAAATCGAGGTAACCAATGTGGTTGCCGATGGAGCCAAACGAGATCTGGTAACTGGTAAGCTGTTGTGGGATTTAAAACTTCTGCCGAACGAAACCCGCAAGGTGAGCTTTCGATACGAAGTAAAGTATCCAAAGGACAAACGCCTGAATCAATAAAAGGCCCGCAGTCGCCCGGAAGTTTTAATATCTTTCGGGCGATTGCCTATTCATGCGACTAGGATTGCTTTTGTTGGCGTGCGTATCGTTCGTGCAAGTGCGCGCACAAATCGTGAATACGGCCACCATGGATACGCTCGAAACCACGGTGATAGGCCGTTTAGGTATCGGTGGGTATATTGATTCGTACTGGGGCTACCATAGCGCACCGCTTGCTACCCGCGAGGCTCCGTACTTTGTATCGAGTGCTCGGCAGAATGAAATCACAATCAACCTGGCGTATCTGGATTTACGCTACCGCGCGAAAAATCTCCGCGCCCGCTTTGTGCCCGCGTTTGGGACCTATATGAACGCTAACTATACCAACGAGCCCGGCACGCTCCGGAATTTACTTGAGGCAAATGTGGGTGTTCTGTTGCATGCTAAACGAAGAATTTGGCTGGACGTGGGCGTACTTGGGTCGCCTTATACAAACGAGAGTGCCATCTCAAAAGATCACCTCATGTACACACGTTCATTGGCTCCGGAACATGTGCCGTATTACCTCTCCGGCGTGAAGCTTTCGGTTCCGCTGAGTTCAAAAATTAATACCTATTGGTACGTGCTTAATGGTTGGCAGGTGATCCAGGATAACAATGAGCGAAAAGCAATAGGAACACAGTTTGAGTACCGGCCAAACGCGTTGATGCTTTTCAACTGGAATACATTTGTGGGGGATGAGCGTAGCGCAAATAATCCCGAATTTCGCACTCGTTTCTTTACCGATCTATTCTGGATTTTCAGGCCTTCAGAAAAATGGGACGCTACTTCCTGTGTGTATGTCGGACGGCAACAGCTAGTGGCAGGATCCGCACGCAACTGGTGGCAGGCCAACCTGATTGGACGGCATCATTTTACAAGTAGTGTCTCACTGTCTGCACGGGTGGAGTATTTTCAGGATGCGGACCGGGCGGTGGCGAATCTGCCGGGTAATCGACCCTTTACTGCCTGGAGCACTGGGGCTTGCTTGAATGTACAAGTTCATGAACAGGCGCTGTTTCGCGTGGAGGGCCGACAATTCTATTCGCCTGACCGGTCGTTTACTTCCGATCAAAACCAACCGTTGGCACGTGCTGCGTGGTTCACGGCCAGTTTAACGGCCTGGTTCTAGAGCGATGCCATAACTCCCTCTTTCAATGCGTAGGTAGATACGCGCACCGACTGGAAAGAATAGCGTTCAATGATATATCGGATCAGGCAACTGGCCACTACAATCATATCTACGCGCATCTCAATCATCCCTGGAATTTGAAGTCGCTCGGTCCGGTTTTTCTGCAGCAGCTCTTCATAGATTTCGTAAAAGCCACCAAACGTGAGGGGGATTTCTGGGTCGTCCGGCAACTTATAGAAGTCGTGTTTAACACGGTAGATGTCACTCAACGTATCAAAAGTGCCGGACGAGCCCACGAGCACCACGGGCCGAAATTGGTGCAACGCTTCGAATAGCGGGAGTAAAGCTGTAGCGAAAAAGGCATCTAATTCCTTGATTTCGTCAGGTCGGATGGGATCGTTTTTATGGTAGGTTTCTAACAAACGCTGCGCCCCGATTTCCAGACTTCGTTTCCAAAGAAGGGTGTGCCGGTTGCCGATGATAAACTCTACACTGCCGCCCCCGATGTCAATGATAAGCGAGTTTACATCGCCCAGGTTCAACGCTAGTTGCACCCCTCGGTAGATGTATTCCGCTTCCTGATCGCCCGAGATAATGCGTGGCACGATGCCTGTGTGCTGTTTTATCTGCGCGATCACATCATCAGCATTTTTAGCGTTTCGGAGTGCGCTGGTGCCAAAAGCCAACGTGGTGGTTACTTGATACGTTTGGATGGTATCACGAAAATCTGCCATGCACACGAGTGCACGTTGCAGTGCTTCGGGTGTAATCAGGCCCTGGTTGATGCCCGCTAAACCAAGCTTTACGGCCAGTCGTTCGCGGTAAATAATCGAATATGTCCCACCCGCTTTTTCTGCTATCATGAGGTGGAAGGTATTCGTACCCAAATCGATGATAGCCACCCTCATTTTGACACCTTAAACATCGGCCCCGAAGATACAATTCCCTCCTAACTATCCTTATATTTGGTCGTTCTACAAGGCAAACTTTTATGAAGCGAACAATAAACAACGAGACCCTGCAAGCCAAGTTTAATGAGTTAAACAGAAAGCAGGAAGAGTCCCTTTTAGGAGGTGGCGAGAAACGGATTGCACAACAACATGCCAAAGGCAAACTCTCCGCACGCGAGCGTATTCAATTGCTGTTGGATGAAGGCTCCTTTCAGGAAATGGGCCAATTTGTAATGCACCGCTGCAAAGACTTTGGATTGGAGAAAGAGTTTTATTTGGGCGATGGAGTGGTAACCGGCTACGGCACGATTGGTGGTCGTCTGGTGTATGTCTTTTCGCAAGACTTTACAGTTTTTGGTGGCTCCCTGTCGGAGACACACGCAGAGAAGATTGTTAAAATTATGGATATGGCCATGAAGAACGGAGCGCCTTTGATTGGTCTGAATGATTCAGGAGGCGCCCGTATTCAGGAAGGCGTTATGTCCCTCGGTGGCTATGCTGATATTTTTTACAGAAACGTGATGGCCTCTGGTGTGATCCCGCAACTATCGGCCATCATGGGCCCATGTGCCGGTGGCGCGGTGTATTCGCCTGCAATGACCGATTTTATTTTTATGGTGGAAAACACCAGTTTTATGTTTGTTACAGGGCCAAACGTTGTTAAAACAGTAACACGCGAGGAAGTAACATCCGAAGAACTGGGCGGCGCATCTACACACAGTACAAAAAGTGGTGTGACTCATTTTGCTTGTGCCAACGAGGTGGAGTGCTTGAATCAAATCAAACAGTTGTTTAGCTACGTTCCCCAAAACTGCGAAGACGATGCACCCCGCCTGCCGTACACACCGGGTAATGAACTGCGCCCCGGACTTAACACCATCGTGCCCGACCACCCCAATCATCCGTATGATATCCGGGAAGTGATTAATGGTACGGTGGATGACGCTTCATTTTTGGAAGTGCACAAAAACTTCGCTGAAAACATGGTGGTGGGTTTTGCCCGCATTGCCGGTCGTAGTATCGGCATTGTGGCTAACCAACCCGCTTCGATGGCTGGGGTGTTGGATATTGATGCCAGTGTAAAGGGAGCACGGTTTGTACGCTTCTGCGATTGCTTCAATATTCCGCTGCTGGTGTTTGAGGATGTGCCCGGCTTTTTGCCCGGCACTGATCAGGAATGGCGTGGCATCATAACCAACGGCGCAAAATTGTTGTACGCATTCTCGGAGGCCACGGTGCCTCGCGTTACCGTGATTACTCGAAAGGCTTACGGCGGAGCTTATGATGTGATGAACTCCAAGCACATCGGGGCCGACCTGAACTATGCGTGGCCGACAGCCGAAATTGCGGTGATGGGTGCACAAGGCGCTGCGGAGATCATCTTCCGAAAAGAAATTTCCGAAGCAACCGACCCAGCTGGCAAGCTGAAAGAAAAGGTGGATGAGTATACCCGGAAGTTTGCTAACCCGTATCGGGCTGCCCACCGCGGTTACATTGATGAGGTGATCTACCCCGATCAAACTCGCGAAAAGCTTATCCGCGCGTTTGAAATGCTGGAAAACAAAGTAGCACGCTTACCGAAAAAGAAACACGGCAATATTCCACTATAAATCCGCCAGTACCATGGACAAGAAGAGTAAACAGTTCCTTTTTGATTATCTCAACAATGCTTCGCCCACGGGTTTCGAACATAAGGGCCAGCAAATCTGGTTAGACTATCTCAAGCCGTACATAGACG
>JBIIVI010000302.1:0-4042 GCA_044339555.1 Cyclobacteriaceae bacterium
GAGCCAGATGAAATACAAACGCTTTATTGATGTGGCGGGCGGCTGGGCGAAATTTCAAATGCTGCTACACGTATTGCACACCGTGGCTCGCCAACACAACACGTCCATCTCAACCGTAGCTGTGCGTTGCATGTTGGATGAGCCGGCCGTAGCAGCGGTGATGGTGGGAACGCGGCTGACGAGTGCTGAAACAATCGATGAGAACAAAGCCGCATTGAATCTTTCACTCAGCGCCAGCGATCGAGATGCGATCCGTGCTGCGCAGGCGCACCTCAACCCCATTCCAGGCGATTGCGGAGACGAATACCGCAAGCCCCCTTTTCTCACTGCGTCCGGTGATTTAAGTCATCATGTAAACAACTTTCCCAAGCCTTACCCCGTAAAGCGCGATGACCAGGGCGTAGAACATGCGCTGAGCGGCACCGTGTGGGAAGATCTCGCGGGTTTCAGTCGTGCGGTGCGCAAGGGCAACCGGATTTTGATTTCAGGAACTACGGCTACCCATGGCGACCGGGTGATTGGAGGCGCAGACCCGGCCGCGCAGATGCAGTTCGTGCTCGACAAGATTGAAGGCGCGCTGCAATCGTTGGGTGCACGAGTTGAAGATGTGATGCGCACCCGCATTTTCATTCGAAACATTGGCGATTGGGAAGCCGTAGCCCGCGCCCACGGCCAGCGCTTCGCGCACATCCAACCCGCCAACACGATGGTGCGTGCCGACCTGATTGGTGACGAGTATCTGGTGGAGATGGAAGCCGAGGCGGAGGTAGCAGGCTAGCTTCGGAAATCAACTCTGAGATTGGGAATTCAACATGCGTGTGTTTACCTTAAACCTTTGTAGAGACCAATTTTATGCAGGAGTTCAATGAAAACGATCTGATTGATTCACCCTTGAGTCAAAACTACGAGCAAGCTGGAAAATCTGTTGAGATCCTGATTTACCGCCTACCTGGCACGCGCTGGACAGCCGAGGTAGTTGACCAATATGGCAACAGCACGGTTTGGAACGATGAATTTGAGACCGATGTGAAAGCGCTCGAATGCGTCCTCCATGACCTCCGTGAGGAAGGTATTGATGAATTTATCGGTAAGCCAAGCGCTAGCTGAGTTCCAACGTTTAGTGCCGAGGTTAGGCGCTTACCTCGATTTTGTTCCTACCCGACTCCATAAACACTGCGTCCTCCTTTACCATGTCAGCAACGTTGATAGGCGGCAAAATGAACTCATTGAAGCGGGTGCCCTCCGTCTTGGAATGCAACACACCTCGTGCTGTTCCCACGGTTATCATAGTCAAGTGAGCAAGGAAATTCTTGGGCACCACCGTAGTAGTTTCATCACGCAAAAAAGGTTTCCAGGATTCCTCAGCCACTACAAAGTGTGCGGAGACTTCCGCTTTTAAAAACGGGATACCTTCTTGCTCAAATTGAAATTGGCTGAACACCACCACCACGCGATTGGCTCGGTCGATAGCAAATCGCAGGTTTGTATTCAACGCTACTTCGGATTGCTCGCGGAAAGACTCGTCAATAGTAGCGAATTGTTCGATGCCAATTCGTGCGATTGCAAACTCCACTACGCTTTGTTTCTTTTCCATCACGCTAGCTTTCGGTAACGTTCTCTTTGCTCGTTAACGCTAAAAAAGTTTTGTGCGTTAACGATTGAGGTATCTTTAAACAAAACAGAAGATCGTGTGAGCTCTAGCGATCCTTCAATCGTACCAAGCCCTACCCCGGGCAGTATGCCCCGAATCAACACAGACCGCTCAACACCAAAAACAAAGTCAGGCGCCTTTTTCTCATTAGCCACTTCAATAAGAGAAACACCCAACGCACGGCTCAACTTGGCAATCGTTTCCAAGGAAAGATTTTCCTGGCCTTTCACCACTTTGTTCACAAACTGAGGGCTCACACCCATCTTGTCGGCTAGCTCTTTTTGTGTCATGCCTTTTGCCTGCAGGGTATCCAGCACACGTACGGCAATATCGAATGACACCGAAAGCCAATCTTCATTGGCCGCCCGCCACCGGGCCTCGGCTTCCCAGGTTGACTTCTCTTTAGAAAGTGCTTTGTTTAGTTTCTCAAGGTTGTTCATCCTCTTGATGATTTATAAGATCAATTCGCTCAGTCCATCTATATCGGTAATTCCCAGTTCCCGCAGATAATCTCTGCAGCGTTCAAACTTCCTTAGTTCTACACTTGTATGATCCCGGTCTTGCATGCGCTCGGTGAGCTTGATGGCCCCACCAGTAACCACGTAGGCATTTGCCTCGATGCGCATGGCATACACGCGCAACCAACTTCTTGGTTGGTGGCCGGTTGCTTTGCTGCGCGTGAATTCAGTTGCTTCATTTGGTGATAGTGGCCGAAAAACCTGGTCGAGACGCTGGTGCGCGAGGCGAAGAAGTTCGGATTCCAGCCTTCTGGCCTCATCGCGGGTTTGCCTTACGGCAGTGGGCACCGAAACGCGGCCGAAAAAACCTCCTTGCAAATCGCCTGCGTGTTCGGTAAAGAAGCCGAACAAATACTCCGGATCCTGCCACTGGCTGAATAGCCGTGTAAATTCATCGGGTTGGGTTTTTTCATAGCGAAAGGCCGTTAAACGGTCAGCAAAGATAGACACTATCTCCATGAAATCAACCTATAGGTTTATTTTTAATGCATTGATTTCCAATTACATAATTGCTTCTTTGCCGATGATGACCCTCGATATCCCTCCCCTCATAAACTCCAACAGGTCGCGATAATTCATGTCCAACGATCCTTCAAACCGAATCTGATTCTGTTCCAATAGAATCAATTCATTTGTGCCTTCCGGATTGAAGTAAACAGCAGCTTCCCGGTTCCCGTTGCGAAACTCAAAGACTAGCTCTCCATTTGGGCCGGGGGCAGCAAAATAAAGGGGAAGTAGATTCCTGTCTGCCTTCCTTATGAAGCGAATGGCAGCGTCAATGGTTGCCGGACTTGGCGGCAGGGCGCCATAGCTATCCCAATTTTCTTTCAGCTCCTTGAAGCTCCTTAGCTTATTTACCAGGTCTTTCAATTAGCCTGAACTGTGATGGGGCAAAATCGCTTGCACTGTAAAGAATATGTGGTATAGCCTTTCACGGCATACGACCGGTCAATTCGGTATCAATTCGTACGGGTTCGAAATTGATTTCTGGCCAAAGCGCTTGAGCAACTCGGCCTCGTTCCCGCTGTCGATCTTCTCCTTTTCAATGATCTCTTTAATGGCGGGTTGCTTCAGTCCGGGTATCCGAACCAGGAAAAAAGGCCACAGGGTTTCTTTCTTGTAAACTTTGTCCAGTTCCGGAAAGCCCGCTATGCGCTTGTAATCCTGATGGTACTCATTCTTGAACTCCTCAGAGTAAACAAACTCCCAAGTACCGTTTTCACAGCGCAGTTTACCCACTTCCACATTGTCAATTTTTAAAGTAAAAACGATCTTCTGATTTTTAGGTAAGTTCAACGGTACCTCGTCTTCACCCTTGCTAAACCAGTTGAAAATCTTTTTTATCATAATCATTCACTTCTCAAAATCGAGAATCTCTCTTTAATTATTCGAGTGATCAGGTCCTGCCGTTCTGGGCTAAAAAACAAAAACACTTCTTCTCTCAACATTTTTAGAACCTTCTCCTCGTTTCGGCCAGCCAACAGGTCGTCAACAACGCTTTTGTATTCGTCACTGTAGCTCCGTATAAACGCAATCAAACCGAAATGGTTGATTTCCGCGTCCTCCTCAATACTAATTCTCGGCTTCGCCTGCTGAACATAATTCACCAACTTTTTCCCTTCCCTCCGAATGTTTTCGTAATGCTTAACAATGTTCTCTTCGCTCTCGTTCCAAAGTAAGCCCCGAGCAGAATCATAAATTGGCGCAAATTTCGGCCTTTTGCCGGTTTTTTTCACACTATTTATCACTCCCCAGTTGTAGAAATGACGGTCGTTGTTGCCTACAATTGAATCGAAGGTAATCATTTTAACCAGTTCAATCTTGAGTTCGCCAGCTGCCTCAGGAAAAACCGTATCAATTGCCTTACAAATAA
>JBIIVI010000032.1:0-18700 GCA_044339555.1 Cyclobacteriaceae bacterium
ACAAAAAAATTGCCGCGAATCCAAGTGCTTAGAGTAGAAAAAAAAGACTTACGCTCTGTAGCTACAAAATCGCTCGGCTGTGCGGCTGACTGCCCAAAAAGCTTTCCGACTTTCAGATACAACTGATGGGGCTCCCAGATTGGTAACTTCAGTACCTCCACTTTGGTGGGTACATCGTGCACCAGCGAATCATCGCGCAAGGCGAAAGCAGGGTTCTCGGGAGTAAGAACCGTGATTTCCCACCCTAGTCGCTCAAGGTATTTGGAGAACTTGAGCCAGCGCTGCACACCGCTACCGCCACTGGGCGGCCAATAATAGGTGATGATCAGGAGTCGTTTATTCAAGGTAATTTTAACGGTGCAAGAATAAGAATTCTACCGCAGCTGCGATTGCACCCACTCAAAAATTGCCGTGCGATCGTGGGGACTGAACCACCGGGTAGTAGCATCGCGCTTGAACCAGGTAAGCTGGCGTTTGGCATACCTGCGCGTATTGGTTTGAATGAGCTCAAGCGCTCCTGCGCGATCGCCACCTTGCGTCAGCACGTCAAAAATTTCCTGATAGCCCACCGTTTGCAAGGGTGTGGCATCCCCAAACGGCAGTAACGATTCGGCCTCTTGCCAAAGGCCTCGTTCCATCATCTCAACCGCTCGCTGATTGATGCGCTGATAAAGTTCGGGCCGCGGTAAGTCAAGCCCGATGCTGATTTGCCTGTAAGGAAGTAGTTGCTTGTCTCCTTTGCGTAGTTGGGCCAAGGGCTGACCGCTGACTTGCAATAACTCCAATGCACGCATGAGGCGCTGCGGATTTTGCTGATCTACCGAACCAAAAAACGCCGGATCTAACTGTTGCACTTCCTTTTGTAACCAACTCAAGCCAGACTGCTGATATTTCGTAGTGATGCTCTCGCGAATAGCCACCGGCACTTCAGGCAGCGCATCAAAACCTTGCAACAAGGCTTGCAAATAAAGGCCGGACCCACCGCAAATAATGACAGAGTCAAGGCGAGCGAAACAGGATTCCAACATCTGGCGGGCTTGTGTTCCAAACGTAGCCGCATCCAACGGTTCGTGGATCGAGTGGGAATCAATAAAGTGATGTTTAATCCCACCTTGTTCAGCGAGAGAAGGTTTGGCCGTGCCGATTGCCATCTCCCGATAAACCTGCCGCGAATCCGCGGAAACAATTTCTGTTTGCAGCCATTGCGCCAACGCTACAGCCAACGCGGTTTTGCCCACCGCCGTGGGGCCAACAATGACAATCAGATTTTTAACAGGCACCTTCAAAATTAATGAATGAACTGAATTTAAAGAGGCCCAAAGTCGATCGTTAATAGAATTGAAAATTGGCGAATTAAGGTGCATCTTGCTGGCAAATTCAAACCTGCTGATGATCAAGTACACCCACCAATTCCTTACCAAACTGGAGGATTTGATCTCCGAATCGGATTATATGCTGCGCTACGAGAAGGGTAATTTCAAGGCTGGCTATTGTGTGTTGCGCGACCAGAAGATCATGATCGTAAACAAGTTTTTTCTCACGGAAGGAAAAATTAATGCCTTGTTGGAAATTCTGAAAAACACCACCTTGGATACCACCCGCCTAAGCGAAAAAAACAAGAAGTTGTACGATGAGCTTCTGATGGTGGAAGTGAAGTAAGCCCGTTTTCCTAACCGGGGCTCTGCATTGCTCGCCCCATTTTCAATGACCGCGTGAATGTTCAAGCCACTTTTCTGGGAACCGGCACCTCGCAAGGGGTGCCTGTGATTGCTTGTACATGCCCGGTGTGTACTTCATTGGACTACCGCGACAAACGGCTACGGAGCTCCCTGCATCTTCGTGTAGATGGCAAAAGTATTGTAATCGATACAGGGCCCGACTTTCGCCAGCAGATGTTGCGTGAGCGAGTAGGTCAGTTAGATGCAATTGTTTTTACCCACTCGCACAAAGATCATGTTGCCGGATTGGATGATGTACGTGCGTATAATTACCTCCAGCAAGGGGATATACCTGTCTATGGCACGCGAGAGGTTTTTGACCAACTGAAAAAAGAATTCTACTACGCGTTCGAACCGGTAAAGTACCCGGGCATCCCGCAGCTTGAATTAGTGGAGATTAATGAACTTCCCTTTGAAGCTGCCGGAATTCCATTCCTGCCGTTACCTGTGAAACACTTGCACATGCCCGTTCTTGGCTTCCGCGTGGGCAATTTAAGTTACATTACAGATGCTAACTTCATTCCCGAGTCAACTTTCCAACGGCTACGAGGTACGCGTACGCTGGTGCTCAACGCTTTGCAAAAAGAAAAACACCTTTCCCACTTTAACTTGGAGGAGGCGTTGGAAGTAGCCAAAAAAGTAGGTGCCGAAAAAACATATTTTATCCACATCAGTCATAAGCTGGGCCTTCATCAAGAAATCGAGGCGCAGTTGCCCCCCTCTGTGGCCCTCGCCTACGATGGACTCACCGTAACAGCATAGCGGTGCACTATAATTTTTTTCTGCTGCGGGCCCTTTGCCCGATTCTGGCAAACACGCTTCGTGGCTTTACCCTCGTGTCGTGCTTTAGTCAAAACAAAGATGAATTGGTACTCGAATTCAATGACGCCCGTACTTCGTTTTTCATCCGGGCGCTCCTTGATCCTGCCTTTACCTGCATCACCTTTCCAAACAGTTTTCACCGGGCACGCAAGAACAGCATCGACTTGTTTAATGATGCCCTGATGCAACGCGTAGAATCTATTGAGGTGATCCCTCACGAACGCAGCTTTCTTATTCAGTTAACCGGGGATTACGTTCTGCTTTTTAAACTTCATGGAAACCGGGCTAACCTGTTGCTCCTGCATCAGGGCATAGTAGTCGATCTCTTCAAACAACAACTTGAAGCAGATCGGAGCATCACAGTAGTTTCGTTGCAACGAACGTTGGATTGGTCGGAACCCAATTTCCACCAACACCTCGAAGCCTTACCCCAGTACTACAACGTGTTGGGTAAATTGGGATGGAGTTACCTGAAAGCGCATGGATTTGATCGTGCGGATGAAAACGGGAAATGGGAGTTGTTTAAGGCGTGCCATGCCCAACTGGAAAACCCGCGGTTCTTTCTGGTGCAATGGCAAGGGCAGATTGTGTTTTCGTTGTTGCCGATTGGAACGATTATCCGGGAGTTTGCGGATCCCATCACTGCGTTGAATGAGTTTGCCGCGATTTACTTGTCGGATGCTGCGTTCGCACGCGCGAAAAACCGTTTGATCAGCGATCTGCAAGCGCAACAAACAAAGTTGGGGGCGCAGGTGCAGGTAATCAACGATCGCCTCGCCGTGCTGGCACACGATCGCCATTTTCAACAATGGGCGGACATCATCATGGCAAATTTGCATCGGCTAGAACCGGGTGCAGCTGAATTGGTAGCCGAAAACTTCTATGCGGAAAATGAACTCATCCACATGCCACTCAAAAAAGAATGGAGCGCTCAGAAGAATGCCGAAACCTACTATCGAAAATCAAAAAATCAGGCCATTGAAGTTCAGCAACTGCAAACTTCACTAACAGCAAGAACGGCAGCTCTGGAAGCAGTCAGCTCCAAACTTACTGCGGTAGCTGCTGCCCAACAACTCAAGGAACTGGAACCGTTCTTGACGACCGCCACTCCACTGGCCGAAAAAAAAACGCTGCCCTTTCACGAGCATGAATTTCTGGGCTTTCAGATACTCGTGGGTAAACATGCAGCCGGCAACGATACACTGTTGCGCGAGTATGCCCACAAAAACGATTTGTGGCTGCATGCCAAAGATGCGCCGGGCTCGCACGTGATCATCAAACATCGATCCGGGCATGTTTATCCAAAAGCGCTGATTGAAACAGCTGCTTCGTGGGCGGCTTATTTCTCCAAACGAAAAACAGAAGGCCTTGTACCAGTGGCCTACACTCCTTGCAAATACGTACGTAAGCGAAAAGGCGATCCACCGGGTGCTGTGGTGGTGGAACGAGAGGAAACCGTGTTGGTTCCGCCCCTCGCGCCTTAAACGTTACCGAACGATGTTGATTTTCACCGTGTTCACACGGCCCTTCTCCTGAATGGGCATACTGGCGAGCGTGATGAACACATCACCCGATTTTACGTGGCCATCGCGTTTTAAAATCTCCTCCACATCGGCAATGGTTTCATCGGTGGAAACCGCGCGTTCGTAATGATAGGCTTGCGTGCCCCACACCAGGTTCATGGAGTTGATGATTTGCTTGTTGTTGGTGAATGCAAAAATATTGGCGTTGGGTCGATGGGAGGCAGACTTGTAGGCACTGTAGCCCAGTTGTGTCATGCCCACAATCGCTTTTGCATTCACTTCCTTGGCTAACCTACAGGCGTGCAGAATGATACTGTCGGTCATGTAGTTGGGATTGTCTGTTTTAATATCGCGGAACTTGAAGTACAAATTTGATTGCTTTTCTACGGACGATACTGTCTTTACCATACTGCGGATCACTTCAATCGGGTATTTTCCAGCAGCCGTCTCGGCCGAGAGCATTAACGCATCTGCGCCATCCATCACCGCGTTGGCCACATCGTTTGTTTCAGCACGAGTGGGTCGAGGATTTTCGATCATGCTTTCCATCATCTGGGTAGCCACGATCACCGGCTTTGCCAGCTTGTTGCATTTTTCCACGATCATCTTTTGCATCATGGGCACCTCCTCCAACAAAATTTCCACACCCAAGTCGCCGCGCGCCACCATCACCGCATCGGTGGCCGCCAGAATAGCATCGATATTCTCAAGCGCTTCCGGCTTTTCAATTTTAGCGACAATACGTGAATGCGATTTTGCGCGGGTAATGTGATCACGCAGGATTTCGATGTCTGTTGCCTTGCGCACGAATGAAAGGGCAATCCAATCAACACCGTGCTTCAAGCCAAACATCAAATCTTCAAGGTCTTTTTCTGTCAACGAAGGGGTCGACACCTTGGTGTAGGGCAGGTTGATTCCTTTGCGGGATTTCAACGGACCACCATATATCACTTTCGCCACCACATCCACATCGCGCACTTCCTCCACCTTCAGTTCAATCTTACCATCGTCTACCAGAATCATGTCGCCCACTTTTACGTCGCGGGGCAATTCCTTGTAGGAAGTGCTCACGATTTCGTTGTTGCCCACCAATTCGCGGGTAGTGATTATTATCGTTTGGCCTGCCTGAATTTCGGTACCAGGGGTGACCTCATTCACGCGGATTTTCGGGCCTTGCAAATCCTGTAACAAAGCCACACTGGTACCCATCTCGTGGTTGATCTCTCGCACGAGGTTAATCACCTTCTCATGGTCGGCATGTGTACCGTGAGAGAAGTTCAGTCGGAAAACATCGACACCCTCTTTTACGAGAGCCCGCAGCATCTCTTTGTTGTTGGACGCGGGGCCAACGGTAGCTACAATTTTTGTTCGATTGTAAGTGATACGTTCCATGATTTGGGTTAGAAAATAAAAAGGTCCTTATTTTTTAAAGTGGCCAAAGGTAGAAAAGACACCAGTTCAACGGAAGGAATGAGCCGTAAGACTTCCTGCAATCGTTTGTTATCATATTCATCCAACCCTTGGCGATATAAAAAGTAGTCGATGTGTGGCAGTTCGGGCACCAACAACAGCGGGGCCTGCTCAGCTTCGAGTGGCTTGTTTCGAATCAGTCGCAAAGTGGTGGCGTGGGTTTGGTAGACGTGGTGGCTGAACTCCTGCAATTGCCCCAGGTCGACTGCTAAATCGGCTTGTTTGATGAGGCGCACATCCAATGCCTGGTTGATGGCCCACGCTAGTTTGAACGGCTTAGCCACTGCCGTGATTCCAAACAGCTCAAAGTCATAATCAAAAACAACGTCTAAGTGCTTTTTGCGTGGCATACCGACAAAATTGCTTACAAATCGGATGGTTTTAAAATGTTTGCCAATATGCCCTCAAATCTCTTTCTTTGCACTGTTTTTTAACAGTCTAAATCTTAAAATCATGTCTGAAATCGCACAAAAAGTAAAGCAAATTATTATCGACAAGTTGGGAGTGGAGGAATCGGAAGTAACTCCGGAGGCAAGCTTCACCAACGACTTGGGTGCAGATTCATTAGATACCGTTGAGTTGATCATGGAATTCGAAAAGGAATTCAATATTTCTATTCCGGACGACCAAGCCGAGAACATTGCAACCGTTGGTCAGGCGATCTCTTACTTGGAGGAACACGCTAAGAAATAATCCTCGGCAGCCTACTGCCGAACACATTTTTTTATGAGTTTTAAACGTGTCGTAATCACAGGGCTGGGTGCTATTACCCCAATCGGAAACAATTTACGTTCCTATTGGGATAATCTCGCTGCCGGAACCAGCGGTGCGGCCCCGATTACGAAGTTTGATACCACACTTTTTAAGACCAAGTTCGCCTGTGAGGTAAAGAATTTTGATGCAGGCAAATTCATGGACAAAAAGGAAGCCCGCAAACTAGACCCGTTTGCTCAATACGCCATGGTAACCGCCGATGAAGCTATCCAGGATGCCGGCCTTACTACCGCAGGTGTTAATCCGGATCGGGTAGGTGTGATCTGGGGGTCTGGGATTGGCGGCCTGCTCACCTTTCAGGAAGAGGTAAGAAGTTTTGCCGCGGGCGATGGCACCCCCCGCTTTAATCCTTTCTTTATTCCTAAAATGATTCCCGACCTGAGTGCCGGTCATATTTCGATTAAGTACGGATATCGCGGCCCGAATTACGTTACCGTTTCCGCGTGTGCATCTTCTACTAATGCACTGTACGATGCCTATACCTATTTGAAGTTAGGGAAGGCGGATGTAATTGTATCCGGAGGATCCGAAGCCGCAGTTTGTATCGCAGGAGTGGGCGGCTTTAATGCATTAAAGGCATTGAGCGAGCGCAACGATAGCCCTGCTACCGCCTCGCGTCCGTACGACAAAGACCGCGATGGCTTTGTGTTGGGCGAAGGTGCCGGTGCACTGATTCTGGAAGAGTACGAACACGCCAAACGCAGAGGCGCAAAAATCTATGCCGAAGTTATTGGTGGTGGCATGTCTGCAGATGCCTACCACATCACCGCTCCTCACCCGGATGGCCACGGCATTATCAAGGTGATGGAATATGCGCTGGAAGAAGCAGGTATAGCCGCTTCCGACGTGGATTACGTCAATACGCATGGCACGTCTACTCCGCTGGGCGACATTGGCGAAATCCGCGCAATCCAAAAAGTATTTGGCGACCATGCCTACAAGTTGAACATTAGCTCCACGAAATCCATGACGGGCCACTTGCTGGGCGCGGCCGGAGCGATTGAATCAATCGCTTGCATCATGGCCTTGCGTGAAGGTGTTGTCCCGCCAACGATTAACCACTTCGAATCCGATCCGGATCTTGACCCCCGCCTGAACCTCACCTTCAACGAGTCGCAAAAGCGCGATGTAAAGATTGCCCTCAGCAACACGTTTGGGTTTGGCGGCCATAACTTCTCCATCATTCTCAAAAAGCCTGATTAACGGTTTCTTCTGTGTGGAGTTTAAGCCTGCTGAAGCGGTCGAATTCTAAAGTCAGGAAAGAAGAACAAAAACTGATCGCGGCAGTGAAAAACATTGCCGGATTCTCGCCCTCCAACCTGGCAGTGTACAAGCTCGCCACACTACACAGTTCGCGCGCTATTGAGAAAGAAGGCTTCCGGGAATCGAACGAACGGCTGGAATACCTTGGAGACGCCATTTTGGGCGCGGCCATTGCCGATTACTTGTTTAAAAAATATCCGTTCAAAGACGAAGGCTTCCTCACAGAAATCCGTTCGCGCATTGTTAACCGGGAGTCGTTGAATCAAATCGCGCGGAAGATTGGCATTCAAACCATCGTACAATACGATTCTAAAAATCAGCAACTCCAGCAGGTCATCTTGGGGAATACGTTGGAAGCACTGGTGGGCGCGATTTATTTGGATAAAGGGTATCTGCAATGCAAGAAATTTGTGATCAACAAACTGGTGCAGCCCTATCTGGATTTAGATGTGGTAGTAAGTTCAACCACCAACCATAAGAGCAAGGTAATCGAATGGGCACAACGTAACAGCCAGGAAATCCGCTTCGAAATCACCGACACAAAGAATGGGCGAAACGGGCGCGAGTTTATGGCCCAAGTTTATATCGGCCAGCAACCGTACGGACTGGGCTATGGGTTAACAAAGAAAAAGGCCGAGCAGCACGCAGCCTTAAAAACCATCGAGCTGTTGAACATCCCGTAAGGCAGTCACGTTATCAAACCAAATGTTCAACATGCGCATTGCCGGAGCCGCTCTAAATCAAACCCCGCTGGATTGGAACCGCAACACGGCCAACATCCGGCAGGCGATTGAAAATGCCCAGGCGCAAGGGGTCGAATTGTTGCTGCTGCCGGAGATGTGTCTCACCGGCTACGGCTGCGAAGACTTGTTTCTGGCAGATTGGCTGAGCGAACAAGCGTGGCTTGAGTTGGAGAAGCTGGTACCGCTTTGCACAAACTTGGTGGTTTGCATCGGACTGCCTTTTAGGATGAATCGCATTACCTACAACGGGGTATGTGTTATCCGCAACCAGGAAATTCTTGGAATCACACTCAAACAAAACCTGGCGCGCGATGGCGTGCATTACGAGCCGCGTTGGTTCGATGCGTGGCCATCTCAACAAGTCATCACTCTCACACAGGGCGCGCACACCTTCCCGGTGGGCGATGTGATCTACAGCCACAGTGGAATTACGTTTGGATTTGAAATCTGCGAAGATGCGTGGCGCGAAGTTCGGCCAGGGGAACAACTGCGCCAACGCGGAGTAGAGTTGATCCTGAATCCCAGTGCCAGTCATTTTGCGATGGGCAAAAGCGCTGCCCGCACCGAACTGGTTCGCGCCAGCAGTGCCAATTTCAACTGCACCTATTTGTACGTTAACCTGCTGGGCAACGAAGCCGGGCGAATGATTTATGATGGCGATATCATACTCGCACAGAAAGGTGAGCTGCTGCTGACGGACCAGCGGCTCTCGTTTCAGCGCACCACCCTCCGGTTCGCAGACATTGATTTCTCACAACGCACCAAACCTATTTCCATTGCCATTGAACCCGATGTGCGGGAAGAACTCGCGCAAGCTGCCGCGCTGGCTTTGTTTAATTACCTCACGAAAAGTAAGGCAAAGGGATTTGTGTTAAGCCTGAGCGGAGGGGCCGACTCCTCGTGCTGTGCCGTTTTGGTGAGCGAAATGGTGCGCCGGGCACAACAAGAATTGGGTTGGTCAGAATTCTGCCGCGAGTTGGGTTGGCCAAACGTTTCGAATATGGATGTTCGCGAGGCGGTAGGGCGTTTGCTCACCTGTTCCTATCAGGGTACCGTCAACTCCTCACCCACTACACTGGAGGCAGCCCGCGAATTAGCAGGCTCGCTGGGAGCCCGGTTTCATCATTGGCAAATTGACGAACAGGTTAACGGGTACACGGAAAAAATTGAAACTGCGCTTGGGCGGAAACTAGCGTGGCAAACGGATGACATTGCCTTGCAAAACATTCAAGCGCGTTCGCGGTCGCCCGTGATTTGGCTGTTGGCCAATGTAACGCAGTCCATCCTATTAACCACTTCTAACCGCAGCGAAGGTGATGTAGGTTATGCCACCATGGATGGCGACACAAGCGGTAGCCTGGCGCCTATTGCCGGGTTGGACAAGCCGTTTATCATCCGCTGGCTGCGGTGGGCGGAAAGTGAATTGCGCTATTCCGGATTGCGCTATGTAAACAACCTGGAACCCACGGCCGAACTGCGGCCCCCTGAACAGACTCAAACAGACGAAAAAGACCTGATGCCCTACGCGGTGCTGGTAAAGATTGAAAGACTTGCCTGGTGGGAACGGCAATCGCCCGTAACTATCTATCGAATACTTCAGGATGAGTACCCGGCGGCCGACCTGAGGCGCCACATCCAAAAATTCTTCCGATTGTGGGCTGCCAATCAATGGAAACGGGAGCGGCTTGCGCCTTCGTTTCATCTGGACGATCTAAACGTTGACCCACGCAGTTGGTGTCGGTTTCCGATCCTTTCAGGCGGGTTTCAAACCGAGTTGGCCGAGCTGGAAAAGATGGCCTAAAGCCCACGCAGTTCCCCTCGCACGCCAAGCCGAATTGTCTATCTTTGCCGGGTTCTAAAATTGCTAGTATGAATTTTTTGTATCTGATCTGGAACGGAAGTCCGGAGATTGTAAAAATTGGGATGTTTTCCCTGCGCTGGTACGGGCTGTTGTTTGCGTTAGGATTTTTGATCAGTCAGCAATTGCTCTATTACATTCACCGCAAGGAAGGGAAACCAGAAAAAGATGTAGATACGCTTACGATCTACATGGTTATTGCCACGATTCTGGGCGCTCGTCTGGGCCATGTTATTTTTTATCAACCGGAAATGCTATGGCAGAGCCCGCTGGAGGTGTTATTGCCGATTGAGTTCGAACCGAAGTTTCGGATTACCGGCTACCTCGGTTTGGCCAGTCACGGTGGCGCGGTTGGAATCTTGTTCGCCCTTTGGTTATACAGCCGAAAAAACAAACCGGGCCAAAGTTATTTGCAGGTCCTCGATCGGATTGTGATTCTCGTGGCACTGACGGGGGCGATGATCCGCACCGGTAATTTTTTCAATTCGGAAATCCTGGGTCGCCCCACAGATTCACCGCTGGGCGTTGCCTTTGTTAGCCGGGTAACCGAAGTATTTGATCAGGATAAAGACAAAACCGTTGAGTTAGTGTCGATTCGAAAGAATCCAAACGAACCAGACGGTGCTAATGGCCGGAAACCAATTTTGGTTTACATTTTCTTCAAGCCCGGTTTATTCTCCGGGGTGGCTCATAACTATGTCAACACCAATGCCCAATGGTATCTCGGTAAACTGGATGAATTCATCGATCGCTCAGGATCGGCCTTTCTGGATTACCAACTCGTAGAAGAAAAAGAGGGCCATCAGGTAGCGATCATTAAAACGTATGCCATCGCTCGGCACCCGGCCCAGCTCTACGAGGCCATCAGTTGCGTTCTACTCTTCTTGTTGCTGTTTTGGATTTGGTGGCGTTACAAAGAAAATCTTCCACCCGGCCTCATTTTCGGGTGGTTTATGGTGATACTATGGAGTTTGCGGTTTGCCTACGAGTACCTCAAAGAAGACCAGGTGGAGTTTGAAAGCAAATTGCCACTCAACATGGGTCAAATCCTAAGTATTCCGCTGGTGTTAGTTGGAGTGTTCATTCTTTGGCGGGTGTATTCCAAAAAGGAAGTTAAACCTTAACCGATTTTTACGATCCTTACTGTAATTTGCTTGAGTTAATACAGGGCAAGACAGTATGTTGGTGTGGATCATGGGTTTGTGGTTGGGATGGGCTGCGCCTGGAGTTGGTCATGATAGTCTGGTTCACAATGCCGAGAATCCCGCCAACGAAATTCTGCGTGTAGGCAGGGTTGTTATCGTTGGCAACACCATTACCCGCAGCCGAATTATTGAGCGCGAGCTCACCTTGCAAACTGGTGATACCATTCGCCTAAAAAATCTGCCGGCCATTTTGCAATTAGATCGTAACAAGATTTACAACCTGCGGCTTTTCAATACGGTAGAATGCAAATACCTGGAGTATGACCCCGGCATGGTGGATTTGATTGTGGAGGTGAGCGAACGTTGGTACACGTTCCCCGTGCCGATCTTTGAGCTGTCCGACCGGAACGTGAACGAATGGATACAAAACTACAATGCGGATTTCCGCCGAGTAAACTACGGACTGCGACTTTACCAGTATAACTTCCGCGGACGAAACGAAACGCTGCGCCTCACCGCCCAGTTTGGGTTTATCCGAAAATATGAACTCCAGTACCGGATCCCGAACCTGGATGCTACCCAGCGGCATGGGTTGAACTTCAGATTTGACTATGGCGAACCGAAGAACCTGGCGTACTTCACGAAAGACCATAAGTTGGATTTCCTTTCCCAGCGCAGCACACTTCGTAAAACACTGGGTTTTAACACCGCCTACACGTTCCGCAAATCGTTTTATGAAACACATGGTCTGGAACTGGAATTCCGCCGAAGCGAAGTGGCCGATACTGTTGTAGAACTAAATCCCAATTTCTATGGGAACGATTCGCCCCGGCAACAGTTTTTCTCGCTGTCGTACACTTTCAATTCCGACCATCGCGATGTGATTGCCTATCCCCTTAAGGGTTATCAGTTTACTGCCTACGTGAACAAATCAGGTCTGGGCTTGCCGAATGAGAACGTAAACATATTCGAGGCTAACCTCACCTACGCGCAGCATTACGATCTGAAGAAAGGCTGGTTCTTTTCTAACTTTACTTCGGGCTATATCAGCAGCCCCAGCAGTCAACCCTACTCAATGTTTGGTGCGTTGGGTTACCGGGCCCAATTAATTCGCGGCTATGAGATCTTCGTCATCGAAGGACCATCGTTTGCCCTTAATAAGACCACACTCAAAAAACGCATCTTTTCGCGTGTCTGGCATTTCGAAGACATGCCCGTTAAACAGTTTCGGCATTTCCCGCTGGACATCTACTTGAAAACCTACACCGACATTGGATACGTGCGCAACTACCCATTTTACGAAGAGCGTGGGCTCAATACCCGGCTGTCCGATAAGTTTTTGGCGGGTGCCGGTCTCGGACTGGACGTGGTAACCTTTTACGACACCGTGTTCCGGTTTGAATATACCTTCACGCGCGAAGGCACCCGTGGCTTCTTTTTCAATCTCCGAAAAGAGTTTTAATCTTTTTTTAAGCTCGCCACAACGGGAAAATTCAGGGGTACAAAATCGCCCCACTATTTAGGATTGCCTGTTATTTTTTGCCATGCGTTTGGCGGGGATTCTTTTTTGTTGTTGCCTTCAGGTTGGATGGGCGCAAAGTGTCCAAACACGCCTCGGGGCACAAGCCGCTGGCATGGGCTGGAGCAATGTGGCGGTGCAAAGTAACTGGACTCTCTTCGCTAACCCGGCCGCTTTTGTTTCTGAACGAGGAGTAAGCATGGGTACAGCCAAAGAAGTAACTACCCATCTACCCGGAGCAAATCGCACGGGTGCCTTCGGCAGTTTTCGCTTTTCGCAATCTGCCATCGCAGTAGGTGCGTTGAGTTTTGGCGATGCCCTGTATCGCGAACAAACCCTCGCCACATCTGCCGCGCACCAAATTGGTATTACGCAGCTGGGTATTCGTGTCAACTGGCTACAATATCAGGCGGAGGGATTTGGAACCCAGCGAGCATTATCGTTCGATCTGGGTGGCCTGATTAGGTTGGCACCTTCCATCTCCGTTGGAGCACTGATCACCAATCTAACACAATCAACTTGGGCCAATGGTGAGTTACTGCCTACCCGTTTAGCTGTGGGCGTGGCCTTTCAGCCTTCTGAGCGGGCGTTGGCCACGACCGAACTTGAAAAAGATTTGTTGTATCGCATTACATGGCGAGGTGGCTTCGAGTACAATTTTCGCGAACGCGTGTTTTTTAGATCGGGATTTCAAATCCAGCCACAACTCGCCACCGCCGGCATTGGCTATCGAACAGGAGTGTTATCTATTGACTACGCTCTGCAATACAATTTTCAGTTGTTGTTTTCACATCAGGTCTCAATTCACCTTTGTTTTCACCGGAAGGCCAGCGCCTCATGATTCGTTGGCTAACGATAATCATGCTGTTGCTGGCTAGTACTCTTCACGCGCAGCCCCGCAGGGAGAAGGAAGTCGATTTTGAACGACTCGTAGATGAACTCCTCCCGTTGCAAGATCTGAACTTAAACTACGAAGACCTGTATGAAAACTGGATGCAGTTGCTGAGCAACCCCCTCGACCTGAATCGCGCCACACACGCCCAGTTGCAATCGCTGTATCTGCTGACTGATTCACAAATCGCTGCATTGCTCCGTTACCGGCAAGAGAGCGGACGAATCGTTTCGATATATGAGTTGCAAACCATCCCAGAGCTAACCCCCGAATTGATCGATCGACTGATGTTATTCGTGCACGTGCCGAACACGATCACCGCCCAACGGCTTATGCAACGCCCGGAGGGCTATTGGGTGACCCGGTGGGAACGCAGATTGGAGCCGCGCCGTGGATTTACAACGGCCGATTCAACTCAACGCTTTGCGGGCTCGCCCGACAAGATTTATCAACGCCTGCGAATTCAACAGCCCAACCTCTACACGGTGGGTTTCACGGCCGAAAAAGATGCAGGCGAAGCCTGGAAAATGAACCGCTCACAACCGGGCTTTGATTTTCTTTCCGGTCACCTCCAGGTAAAAAACCTCGGCCGAATAAAGAGTTTTACACTCGGGGATTTTCAGGCGCAGTTTGGTCAGGGTTTGCTGCTAGGCGGGGGCTTTGGCCTGGGTAAAGGTGGCGAGACGATTCTAACTGCGCGCAGAAGTACGTTGGGATTTTTGCCCTACAGCTCTGTTTTGGAATCTGGTTTCTTTCGGGGTGTAGGTGCCACCGTGGCCCTTACAAAAAAGTTGTTTCTACACGGGCTGTTAAGCGAAAACAAACGCGATGGGCGCCTACAAAGCGACAGCCTTGAGAGCCTCGCCAGCAGCTTGCCATTGGCGGGCCTCCACCGCACGCCTTCGGAGCAATCCATCCGAAGAACGGTGGGTGAAACCAACCAGGCCGCCCTCCTGCATTATCAATCCAATAAACTGGAAATCGGACTTCAGTGGCACCACACTCTATTCAACCCGCGAATCGCACGAAGCGCTACCAGCTACAACCAATTTGCGTTCAACGGCAGCGCAAACCAGAACATAGGTGCGTTCTTCTCTTACAGCTACCGAAACTTCAATTTTTTTGGCGAGCACGCTCAAACGGTAGGAGGCGGGCGTGCATCTGTGGCAGGTGTGCTCACCAACCTGTCCGAGCGACTGGCCGTTGCATTACACTTCCGAAATTTTCAGCGCGACTTCATCTCCTTTTACAGCAACGCATTTAGCGAAAGTACAACGCCCCAAAACGAGCAGGGTTTGTATTGGGGATTTCGCTATCAGTTTAGTAAAAAAGTGTCGGTACAGGGTTATGTTGATCAATTCCAATTCCCCTGGCTGCGATTTCGTGCGTACGCACCCAACTGGGGGCAAGAATACCTGGGCCGCATAGTCTGGGCCCCTTCCAAATCCGTTCGACTCTTTGCTCAGTATCGCCAAGAACAAAAAGATCGCAACATCGAAGTAAACCAACCCGCTTACCAATTAGGCATCGGCAACAAACAAAATCTGTGGCTAAATGCCGACTATGGCGAAGGGAACTTTCAATTCAAAACGCGACTCCAATGGAGCGATTTCCGGCTCCAAAATCAAACCACTCAAGGCCTGCTTTTTCTCCAGGACGTTGCGTTCAAGAATCAAAAATTAACCGTGGCATTGCGGTATGCGTTATTCGATACGGATGACTTCGACAACCGTCAGTACGTGTACGAACGAGACGTTTGGCTCGCCTTTTCGCTACCGGCACTCTCCGGGCGCGGTGTGCGGCAATATGCGCTAATTCAATACGATCTGTCGCGAAGTTGCACTATCTGGTTGCGATGGAGCGTGACCCGCTATGCCAACCAGACTTCGATTAGCAGCGGGGTGGATAGAATTGAAGGAAGCACGGTGAATGATGTGAAATTTCAGGTTAGATTTGGGTTCTAATGCACGCAATAAAACTCATCACGCCAGGCGTGATCCTGGCCATGGCGATTGGACTGATTGCCTTCTGGCTCATCTACCGATTCATTTTCACGGATAAGCGTAAGAAGTAGCTTCGGTCGGGGTCTCAAAAAGCTAAGTTTCGGATTTAGGCCCCGTCAAAAACCTTTTTCCATGTCGTTTAACCTTGTAATTTGGCTCCTCGGCTCAAAAAACGGAATCTTACCGAGGTAAAGATTTTAATTCGATCATCAAAACACATCTTGCTATGCAATTAAGCATTTCTGTCATGCGTAAAATCAATCTGCTGTTCGTGTGCATCCTGGCCACGCTGCTGTTTCTAACCATCGTTTCGTTCACCCAGGCACAAACCACCAAAAAGGTGTTGGAGTTACCGGACTTCAAAGGAATTTATGTCAACTCCGGCTATACTGTCTATCTGAAGCAAACCAACAAGCAGGAAGTAACTGTAGAAGCCCTTACGGAGATTTTTCAATTGAGCGAAATCAAGGTGGAGAACGGCATTTTAATGATTAACGTAGAACGTAAACCGGACTCTCCCAACAAAAGCATTTGGGCAAAAATTGACGACATCAAAGTAAACCCCACCATGAAGCTTTTTGTCAGTGTCAAGTCGATCTCTGAACTTCAGGTAAATGGCAGCGGCAAGGTTGTCTCTGAAAACTCCATTTCCGCAGATAACCTGATTCTGGGTGTTTCGGGTAGCGGATCGATTGATCTTGACATCAAGGGAAATGTTGTTGCAACAGATATTGGTGGTTCCGGAAATGTTACTTTGAAAGGATACGCCACCTCCAACGACATCAAAATGTCGGGAAGTGGGAATCTATATGCGTTTGCCTGCGAACTGGAAAATGCCAGGGTAAAACTGGCCGGTTCCGGAAATGGCGAGATTAACGTGACCAACACCCTGGAAGCCACGGTGATGGGCAGCGGCGCCCTAAAACACAAGGGAAACACCAAAAATCTGGCAAAAAAGGTCTACGGCTCGGGCTCGGTCGAGCGCTCCTATTAAGCAGTTGCTTTCAAATCAAGAAATTAGTTATATATTTACCGAGTTAATGAAGTAATTTCTCTCTTAAGGGCTACTGTTTGGGGCATTTAGATTGGTGTTATGGAGTTGACAGTAGTTTAATTAATTCAAAAAAGTAAGATGAACATTTACGTAGCGAACATTCCTTGGAAGGCTTCTGAGGAACAACTCAAGCAACTTTTTGCCGAGTATGGAGAAGTATCCTCAGCAAAAATTATCATGGACAAGGTAACGCAGAGAAGCCGCGGCTTCGGATTCGTTGAAATGCCGGATGACGGTGCAGCCCAGCAGGCGATTTCAAGCCTGAACGGCTTCAGCTTCCAGGGAAAGAATTTGGTAGTGAATGAAGCTCGTCCACGCGAAGAGCGCCCCTCCGGTGGTGGTGGCGGTTTCCGCAGAGGTGGTTTCAATCGCTAAGAGATAACGCAACCCCATCGATTTCAAGTAAGTCAGGCGCAAAAGCCTGACTTTTTTTGTTTACGGATTGCTGTCCACATATGGCGGCACTTCTCAACGTTGTGCGCATCCGATCAAAGTCGAATTCTGTTTGCTTTCCATAAAACATGCTCCGGGCATTTCCTACCTTTCGAAAAAAGACCTGCCATGCCTTTCATCAACTACCCTGCTAAGAAGAAGCTAAAAATCTGGGACGGCATTTACGGCCAGATTCACCACAGTGCGCAGATGACCTGCGGCCATATGACCATCGCAGCAGGCGTGGCATTACCCGAACACCAACACCCGCACGAGCAATGGAGTCATCTGCTGGAAGGCGAAATGGAGTTTACCATTGGTGGTGAAACGCGGATAATGAAGGGCGGAGAAACAGCATTCATTCCCGGCAACGTGCCACACAGTGGTCGAACACTCACAAACTGCAAACTGATTGACGTGTTCTCACCTCCACGCGAAGACTGGCAGGACCTGGAGAAAAAACAAGCAAGCGAATAGTTACCTAACCCGCAAAGCGTCCCGGCTCAAAGGCAGAAAGCGAAACTGATGGCGTCTCCTCGCTCATCAGCTCAGCCACCAGCTTGCCAGTACCGGGCGCGAGGCTGAGGCCCATCATAGCATGCCCCGTAGCCACCACCACATTGGGTAAACGCTTAAGGCGTCCAATGTAAGGAAGTCCATCGGGGGAACAGGGCCGCAGTCCGTGCCAGATTTTTTCTCGTTCCGGCATCGCCACTTCCATTTGGGGATAGTAGCGGGGAATCGCCTCCACAATACCGCGCACGCGTTGCAGATTAATGTCGTGATTCACACCCGAGATTTCCATGGTGCCACCGAAGCGCAGGGTATTGGCCATCGGTGTTACGGCTACCCGCGCTTCCAATAAAATGGAAGGGATGCGGACGTTCTTTTCTACCTCGTTAATCGTGAAACTGTACCCTTTGCCCGCCTGCATCGGTAATCGAAGATCTAACTGCCGCGCCACTTCGCCCGACCACGACCCGGTGGCCAGCACCATTTGGTCGCAGATAAACTCCCCAGCCGTTGTCTGGATTCCAGTAACTGCATTTTCGCGGAAGGAAAATCCCAGCACACGAGTGGAGGAATGAATCTTCACACCCACGGATTTCAAACATTGAATCAACCCGCGCACCAGCAAGTGTGGAGTGAGGTGAGCATCGCCCGGAAAGAAAACACCACCGCGAACATCCACCCGAACTTCAGGCTCAAGTGTTTGTACTTCCGCTCGCGACAAAACTTTAGCCGCAACGCCATGTCGATTTGCTAACGTAGCAGTCTCTGCTTCTTCATGTTCTGCAGCTGCTGTCTGGTAGGGCATCAACAGCCCGCGTTCGTGGTAATCAAAATCAAACGGAAGCTCACTTGCCAATTGTTGGTAGGACGCTTTGCTGAACAGGCTCAACTCCTTCAACGCAGGGATCGACCGTGAGACATGCTTCTGGTTCGCATGGCGATAAAATTGAATTCCCCATCGGAGGAGATCG
>JBIIVI010000033.1:0-18609 GCA_044339555.1 Cyclobacteriaceae bacterium
TCGGAACCAATGGAACTTGGCCTTTGCCTCTAGTCGCTTTTGCAGGGTTGCGAAAACACTGACCACAAGTAAAGCCACCTGGAAAAAATGCAGACTGGGTAACGGTCCAAGCGTGACGCACGTGACGCTTGAACCACGCACAAACATCCGCTGGCCCAAGCCAAAAGTGTGGGATGGATGTGTCTAAAAAAAACACCCCCGGCAAATGCCAGAGGTGTTTTTCTAGCTCGTGGATGTTGTACAGTTACTTTGGATCGAGTGCCTGATTAATGCGTACTAACACGTCCTGTAAGTGGTACTTACTCATTTTATCGGCTATGCTCGGCAGCGCTCCGGTGATCTCACCGCGAAGGGCTACGAGGTGGGCGCGTGCCAGCGAAATCACATCGCTCTTTTTCGGATCTGCCACAGGCGAAGGTGCCGCCCCAAACCGGAATGGATTGAAGTTGGCTGCAGCCGAAGGAGTGTTAGCCGGATTGATGAGCGCAATTAACCGCTCGGCATGCACTTTTTGCAGATTTCTCCGGTAGGTGTCAATGGCCTTACGTGTACGTAACTCCGACCACACACCACTGCGCACATCGGTAAACAAATCATCCAGCGCGTATGCCTTCGGATTAGCCGCCTGAGTTTCTATCAGACGTTGCATCCGCGCATAATCAAACAGGCTCGTTAAGGTGGCTTCCTGCACCTGACGCACTTGCTCTACGCCAGCACCGGGCTTGATCATGCTCAACACGCCCGGATCCAACATCCATTGAGGCGTTTCAAACAGTTGGCGGTTCAGGAATGCTACTGCATCCTTTTGCAGGGCGGCCGGCGTTGGATCGTAAACTGTTCCGGCTTGCTCGTAGGTCTTGGGTGTCTCGTAAATGCCGCCCACATATTTGGTAACGTGCCCCATATATCGGCGGTACTGGCCCACAAGTTGGTTGTACATTTCTTCCAGCTTATCATAATCTTCGGCTTCGCCCTTGTACCATTCTTTCAGGTTCGGCAGAATGCGCTTCAGGTTTTTAATGCCGTAGTCGCTGGCCAACATGGCGTTGTTACCCAAATCTTCGCTCTGCGATCGTGGGTCGTAGGGATTGACTTCGGTACCAAACCAATACATCGGGTCGTTGGCATGCGACAACACCCACTTGTTCAACACCTTCTTGTCGTCTTCGGGTGTTTGGGTATCAAGAATAGGTTTGTAACCCCACTCGATGGCCCACTTGTCGTATACGCCCACGCCGGGGAACAGATTTGTAATTCCATCTTCCGGCTGCGCCACATAGTTGAACCGAGCGTAATCCATGATGGATGCCGTGTGGCCGAATTTCGCGAGATACTCTTTGTCGCGAAGTTTCTCAACGGGGGTGGCGTGGCTGCTGCCAAAATTGTGGCGCAAGCCAAGGGTGTGTCCTACTTCGTGAGCGGCCACAAACCGAACCAAATCGCCCATTAAAGATTCATCAAACGTGCGTTTGCGGGCGCGGGCGTCCACCGCAGCGCCTTGTATGGTGTACCAGTTGTTAAGCAAGCTCATCACGTTGTGATACCAGCCGATATGGCTTTCCAGAATTTCGCCAGTGCGGGGGTCGTGCACATTGGGGCCGTATGCATTCTGGATGTCGGACGCGAAGTAGCGGATAAACGAATAGCGCGCGTCTTCGGTGCTAATGGTAGTGTCGCCAGGGGCTACTTCACGTGCAAGAATGGCGTTTTTGAAACCCGCCTGCTCAAAGGCTTTCTGCCAATCTTCCACACCCGCTTTCAGGTGCTTGCGCCACTGCTCGGGAGTAGCCGGATCGATATAAAAAACAATTGGCTTTTTGGGTTCCACCAGTTCGCCAAGTTTCATCTTGGGGATGTCTTCGGCACGGGGTTCAAGGCGCCAGCGAACGGCAAAAATTTCGGTTTCTGCCTTTTGCGAAGCCTCTCCGTACACCGTGTAGCCGTTGGCAAAGAAGCCCACGCGCGGATCGAACAAGCGTTTACGGGCCGGTACTTTCGGCAACATGATCATGGATGCATTCAGCTCCAGCGTTACAAAACCTGAGTTGGCTCCTGCCGGTAACTGCACTGGTGTTTGCGGATTAGGTGGCGCGTTAGGTGATGATGGCGGTGGCAATTGGGAGGCAAAGGTTTTCACCATGCGCACTTCTGTGTTGATTGGGAAAGTGCGAATGTTTTGAATGTAGGAGCGATCGGCCTGAATATTGCCAAGGCTGAATCTGCGCTTGGCGGCCGGATCGAGCGAGATCAATTGTTGGTCGCTCTTGAAGTAGTCGGTTACGTTAATAACAACAGACGTGTCTTTGCGAATGGATTTGATATCAAATGCAGCCGCAATCGGATTGAGGTTAGAGTTCCGTACGGCCTGCACAATCGGCTTCGTAGTATCTCCGCTGGCGTTCAAATAAAGCACCGCACGAAGGAACACTTTGTTGTTTGGCCCGCGTTCCCACTGCACCACCTGGCGGTTTTCTTCTTCGCCACCATAGCCAGCGCCCGCCGGCGTTTTGGTAAGGCGCGTGACGATCATGAACTCGCGCCCCATTAGTGAATCTGCTATCTCAAACAGAAAATCATTTCCGTTTTTATGCACGGTAAAGATCCCCTTTTGGGTTTTCGTGCGATGGGTAATCAACTGGCGATATGACTGCACTCCACCAGGAGCTCGTTTAGCCGTATCCGCTTTAGGGGCTGCGGCCGCGGGTTTAGCGGCGGGCGCCTTTTCTTTTTTGTTTTTCTGCGCGTGCAACGGCCATAGCAGTAGCTGGGCTAGCAGCAGCAGGGCAACGAATTTTATCTTCATAGCGATGTTTACAATTAGGCGTGCAACTTAGGCCGAATGCGCGGTTGGTTCTATCGAATTCGGATCAGCGGTCGCTGGTAGATGTAAATCAGGTTAAACAACTTCCCGCTGTAGCGGTCGGGTGAGGCACGTAGGGCCGCCACCACCCAATACACTGATGTGTTGCCCTTCGTACTCGGTAACGCGGCAGCCCGCAAGCCGTAACGCGTGTGCGGTTTTGGGATTGCCGTTCACCATCAAGCAGTCGCGGGGCCCCAGAGCCAACACATTGCATCCCATCGATTCAAACTCAACATCGGGCACCTCTACCAATTCGTAACCACGCTTTAAAAGCAGTTGGCGAAAGGCGATGGGCATCAGGGGCGAATAAACTACGGCCAGGTTGCGATCAACCGGACTGAAAATGGACATCAAATGAAAAACATCGGATGGCCCTTTGTAGTGGGGCAATTCCACAACAATAACGGATACACCCAGAGGCGCGACCAACCGCTGAAGTTGAGCAATACCCTCCAGATTTGTTCGGTAGGTGTGGCCAACGGCCAGGGTCTGGGTGTCGAGCCAGGCCACATCACCACCTTCTAGCTTGCCCGGTAAAGTGATTGCACCTAACACGGGAATGTTTTGCTTCTCGAACGCAAAACGGGCAGCTGCCGGCTCCGCTACTCGGTTAGGTTTGCCCATGTTGCAAAGAATCATGCCGCCATCGGTGGCAATGCTCGCATCGCGGCAATACAACGAGTCAAGTGATAGTCCATCAGCTTCCAAAAACATGAGTTGGGTATTCGTTCGGCTGAGCGCTGATTCAAAAGCCCGGTATTCTTGAATTGCAACTGCTAAGTCCGGGCGATCCAGAAAATGAAGTGCGCGCCACTCCGCCGCAATTTTTTCCGGACTTTTAAAAGCCGACGCAGGTCGCTGTAGAAAAACACGTTGAAGCGTTCCGGATTCCGAATGGCACGTAATCATCGATGTCGGATTTTAGCCCATGCAAAAAAAGGAATGCCGGCCATGAGCAACAAAAAACCCCAGTACACGGTTTCTTGCCCGGATCCCGCCACCGCCCACAGCGAATACAAGAATGCCACCAACGCAATCAACAAGCGCGCAAGACTCGGCCACTGTGCCGACTGCGTGCGCATCGCCAGGATCGCATACGATACCGTTGAAAACAGGTAAGGTACCAAAACGGTCATGGTGGAAAGGAGAATGATAAACTGATAGGTATCGGCCAGAGTACGGGTAAAATTCATCAGCATAAGCAGGCTCACCAAAAGACTTGAGCCGATCAGGCTAAACAGCGGTGCTCCGGAACGATTTTCCTTGCTGAAAAGCCGCGGAAAAAGTTTGTCTGCGGCAGCGGCAGCGGGCACTTGCCCTTGCATGATGATCCACCCGTTTAGGGCCCCAAATGTTGACATCACCGCACCGGCCGCCACCACGTAACGCGCACCTTCGCCCCAGAGGTGGGCCGCTGCATCGGCAAACGGTGCCTTCGATGATTGCAAAACAGCGGGTGGCAATAATCCCATAATCACCACTGTTCCTAAAATATACAGCGCCGTAACCGCCAATGTGCCGTAGAACGTGGCACGCGGAATGGTGCGCGCGGGATTTTCTACCTGGCCGGAAGGAATGGTGGCACATTCCAATCCCAAAAAAGCAAAAAGCGTAAGTGTAGCGGTGGCGGTAATCGCGGCCATGTCGGACGTACCACTGGCATTAAACGGCACATAATAAGTGGGTTCCAGATAAAACAATCCACCCACCGTTACCAACAAAAGGGGGGCGATCTTTAGCAGGGTGGTAATGATTTGTACCACACCTGCTTCCCGCAAACCCCGCGTGTTGATCCAGGTGAGCAGCCAAATCGCACACAAGCCCACTGCCACCGCCAAAAAGGAATTTGTTCCGAGTGCCGGAAAAAACACTGTGAGGTAACTGATAAAAGCCACTGCGATAGCGGCATTGGTACACCAAACGGAAATCCAATAGCCCCACGCCACCAAAAACGCGGCAAACTCGCCCAGCCCTTCACGGGTGTACGCGTAGGGCCCGCCATTGGCAACAGGTAACATCTGGCTGAGCCAGCTAAACACCAGTGCCAGACAAACCGCGCCTGCGCCCGACACCACCCAACCCACCAGCGAAATACTGCCGTATGAAGCGAGCGTGGCTGGTAACATAAACATGGCCGAGGCGATCATATTACCCATCACCAGCGAGGTGGAGGTCCAGATACCAATGCGGGATTTCGGGGATGCACTCATGCAGCACATGAAAGTAGCGAAATAATCTGCACGGCCGCGAGAACCGCAAAAAAGGGCGCACGATACTTTTGCAAGTCTAGCTGTGTTGGCGGAGCGGGCGAGAGATGGAGGTCCCGCGCTGCGCGGGATGGGAGCCCGAAATGGCAGGTGCGGCGGGTGGGCGACTGCCGACAGCCCGGTGGCGATGGTGGTGGCGAGGTACGAGCCATCGCCACGCCCCAAATGTGAATGACAAAACTGCTGTGCACTCCAAAAAGCAAATTCTTACGAGGTGTGCGGGGGCTTCATTACCTTTGATCGTTCATGAATGTGTTTGCCCTTCTTGCTATTGCCTGCGCCCCGGGCGTTTCCATTGCGCTGTACATTTATTTGAAGGACAAGCATGAGCGCGAGCCGTTGGGCTTGTTGGTGCGGGCGTTTCTGTTCGGAGTACTCAGCACGTTACTCACATTGGCCATTAGTGTGCCGATCAATTGGCTAATTCCCATTCAAGCCGATAACCTGACGAGTCAGGCAGTTCATGCATTTGTGATCGTGGCGTTGGTAGAAGAACTCAGCAAGTTTGTTTTCGTACGTGGTGTGTTTTATTGGAACAGCAACTTTAACGAGCCGTTTGATGGCATTGTGTATTCGGTGATGGTAAGCATGGGCTTCGCTACGTTCGAAAATGTTTTGTATGTGATGGAAGGCGGCTGGGAAGTTGCGCTGCTGCGTATGTTTACCGCAGTGCCGGCGCACGCCACGTTTGCCATCCTCATGGGCTTCTACCTGGGCAAAGCAAAGTTCGAGCACCGCAAAGGGTACTACGCCTTGCATGCGTTAGGGATCGCCACGCTATTTCACGGTGCGTACGATTATTTTTGGTTTATCAGTTACGTGCCCGGTATTTGGCTAGGCGCCATTGCATCACTCGTTACTGGAGTTGTGCTATCCCGTAAAGCCATTAAAATCCATCAGGTGGCCTCGCCTTTTCATCCTAAACACCAGCCAGTCGCCACTCACCTAACAGATTTTGAAAAGTCGCGCGAAAATTGATAAGTTTCGATCCGCATGTATCACCTCGTGTACATTAGTTATGCAGGTCATCCGTTCTCCGATCTGGAGTTGATCGACTTGTTGCAAAAGGCGCGCGATAACAACACGCGTGCACAGGTTACGGGCATTTTGCTATACGCCCAGCGGCGGTTCATTCAGGTATTGGAAGGCAGCGAAACAGCTGTACGCGGATTGTTCGAGCGCATTGCCGAAGATCCACGCCATCGGAAGGTGACGGTAGTGCTGGAAGGCACGCACCAGCACCGCATGTTCGAAACGTGGTCGATGGGCTTTAAGTCACTCACTGACTTTCATTTTAAAGAAATGAGTGGCTTTACCGGAGTGGAGCACCTTTTGCAACATCAACAGGTCACGGACGACAGCCACCCGGTATTGATTTTCCTCCAGTTGTTTTACAAAAAGAATTTTGTTGACTTTCCTGAAACGATAACTCGATAACATGCTACGCGAATCACTTGGGCCCCATCATATCGGGATGAACCAACACTTCCGTTTTCGCGGAGAAAATCCGGGCCGGCTCGAGAACTTTAGCGATGCGATTTTCGCGTTGGCCATCACGCTGCTGTTGATCTCCACCTCCCCGCCAACCTCGTTTGCTCAACTCAAGACTTTTGCGCGCGAACTGCCCGCTTTCGTGCTCTGCATTGCGCTCCTTACCCTGATCTGGCACCAGCATTTTGTTTTCTTCCTGCGCTACGGATTTCGTAACAACACAGTGCTGTTCTACAACACACTGCTGCTTACCGTGGTGCTCTTCTACGTGTACCCGCTCAAGTTTCTGGCCAAGTTTCTCACCTTGCCATTGTTTTACCTGCTTGGTGGTGATAAAGAGGCCATAGAAACCATTCGTTCGATGATTGCAGCGAAGGATGTACCCGACTTAATGATTATGTATGGCTTGGGGGTGATGGGCGTGTTCGTGATTCTCGCCCTGATGTATCGCTATGCAGCAGGTAGAGCCACCGTTCTACAACTAAACCCGCTCGGGCAGCTGGAGACACGCCTGAGCGTTACCACCAATGTGCTGTTCGCGTTGGTGCCCGCCCTTTCGGTGTTGTTAGCCATTATTTTCCGTAACAACCCCGGCCTTGCGGGCGGGATTTCCGGATTCGCTTATTTTTTATACTGGCCGGTGGGATTCATTTGGGGCCACCTGTCCGACAAAAAAATACAGGCGCTCGTTAAAGAAGCGCCTGTATCGCCAGCAAACGAAGACCTTACTCCCCCTCCGCAGCCGGAGGGTTGATCAGCCCGCCAAAAAACAGCGCGTTCAAGAACAACTTGTTGGTGCCGTACCAATACGCGCGGAAGTTTGGATTGTCCGAAAACATAATCACCCGGCCTTGTCCTTCGCCACTCACTAAAATAGCGGCTGAGTTGGCCACCTTACTTACTTGCGATTTGTGCAGGTAGCCCCCAATCAATGGGTTGGCTGTGTATTGCGCCACCGTGTTGTACGGGCTTTTGCTCACCGGCAGGTAGGTGCGTCCGTTACGGTATACAGGCATCTTCCGCTCCGTTAGTCCAAAGCCGATCGGGTGTGTGATGTCCACATCTACCAGGAAAATACTGCCACCAATCTGGCGGGCGCCTTCGCGGTTCGCGGCATCTTCAAAATCAATACGCGGAACCACTTTCGCGCTGTCGGGCTTCGGTAGTTTTTCTTTCGCTAGTCCTTGGCGGAGCGCCCACTCACTCGCGGTTTTCATGGTGATCAGTGTACCGCCACCTTGCACCCAGTTTTTGATTCGATCGGTGGTAGCTTTGTCGGTGGGGTAACTACCGCTCACCATTACCAGCGTGGTGTAGTCCGATAAGTTGACCCGGCCGAAGTTGGTGATGTCCACTTTTGTGATGGGCATGCCGATGCGTTGATCTAACAAGTGCCACACTTCCCCGGCTTCGTACGAATTAACACCCATGCCAATCACCATCAGCGGCTTCACTTTCTTTACGGGCACGGCAAATCCAGAACCTAAGTCAATACCGGCATTGGCGTAACCGGTTTCTACCGCGTGAAAATCAATACCGGTTTGGCGAACCACCGCCTGCACGGCTTCAAACAAACCATCAGGCGAAAGCCGCTGTTGATGAACGGGAATGATGAGCGTGCCGTAACTAAATTTCTTTGGCTGCCCATTCACCGTAACCGTAAAAGGCTGAAAGGCGGTCTTCACTACCACGTCTTTTGCCTGCAAGTGATACAACGCCTGGTGGGCCCGGTAATCGGTAAACTCCATCACATACGCATACGGGCTGCGGGTTACCGTGCTCGGGCGCACGCCAAACGATTGCTTCACGGCATTTCCTTTTTGGAACACACCTCGAATCTCTGCGTGGGGCAGATTGAAGCCTTGCACCAACGACCAGGTCGAGGCATCATAAAAAATGCTATCCGTGTACGTGATTTGCTTTTCGAAGGCCGAGCGCACCATCAGGTAGTTGGGCTGCTCGGTCGGTACAATAAACGCAGTACCCGGCTCGTAGCTCTTGCCCGCCATTGTGATTTCCTTCGGCAGCTCGTACACTTCGATCTGATGCAACAACAGCATGTTGACAAATGCCTGTGTGCGCGAAACATCTGCTTTCTCGCCCACCACATATGCCTTCACCGGATTGGCTTTCGCCTGACTGGTTACCGTTTTGAAAAAATCGCTACGCAACTTATACAGCAACTCGCGCTCGCCAAACGATCCGCGCACGGTAGCGAGCGCAGCGGTAAGTTGATTGCGGATGGTAAACGTGAAGCCCAGCGGCACGGTGGTGGTTTCTTGCAGATGCCCACGCGAGCTGGCTTGTTCAAACAAGAATCCCGCCCCGCCATAGAAGTTTACATAGCTGGAGCCATAGCCCGGATACAGTTTATCGAATGCTTCTTTGGTAAAGTACTGCGACCCGATTCCGTTCATCGCCTTCTCAAAATAGGTGGCGAAGCGCGGATACACTGTGTCGTACAAATAGGTTGGCACGATGGGGTTATTCGAGCTGTACTTACCCGGATCGAAATAGAAGGTAGAGTTCGTGCCCATCTCGTGGTGATCGGTCATCACATACGGGCGCCATTTATGAAAGAACTCGATACGGTTGCGGCTTTCCGGATGGATGCCCAGAAACCAATCGCGATTCAAGTCGAACCAGTAATGGTTGGTACGGCCGCCGGGCCACACTTCGTTGTGCTCGCGGTCGTTGCCATCGCTTACCAGTGGCTCACCTTTGTGCATATTCACCCAGGTAGCAAACCGGTCGCGACCATCAGGATTGTACACGGGGTCGAGCAGAATCACCATGTTGTCCAGCCAGGTTTTGGTTTCCACATCTTCGCTTGCGGCGAGGTAATAGGCGGTGAGCAATGCCGCTTCCGCACCGCTGGCTTCGTTGCCGTGCACGTTGTAGCCCAACTGCATCACCAGCGGAGTGCCGTCCGGTTTCTCGGCATTTTGGTTAGCCAGATGGCGCATTCGGATTTCCTCTAACCTGGCATGGTTAGCCGGCGATGTAATCTTGGCCACAATTTGCATGCGCTTGCCAATGGTATACCCGATTTCCTCCACCACCACACGGTCGGACAAGCGATCGAGTGTCTTGATATACTCGATGATTTTATCGTACCGAGTGTGGTGGCTGCCGATGGGGTAGCCCAGAAACTGCTCCGGGGTGGGGATGGCTTGATTGAAGGTGCCGCCTTGCGGGAAGAAATAATTCTGTTGGCTGTAGCCGATAGCGGTTACTGCCAGCGCTAACACAATGGTGAATGCGCGAAGTTTTTTGATCATACAAAATCGATTTGGCTAAAAGTAGTCGATGCCCGCGATTGTTGGTGTACCGCTGATCACATCCATCGGCCAATGGTCTAAACGGGTGTACGAGACTTTTGCATGTCTAGCTGTGTTGGCGGAGCGGGCGAGGGATGGAAGTCCCGCGCTCCGCGGGATGGGAGCCCGAAATGGCAGGTGCGGCGGGTTGGCGACTACCGACAGCCCGGTGGCGATGTTGGTGGCAAGGTACGAGCCAGCACAATTGCCAAGCCCCAAATGTCAATTACAAAACTGTCGTAAGCCCGTCTAAACAGATTTTTAAAAAAGGCTGCTCCATTCTTGTAACTTAGGGCATCACTTATCTTTTCAAATGTAATTGTTGCAGTATAAGATCGTGCCTGATTAATTTGATCAATCAGGACATTGAAAATGGCAAGATTCCGGCTGTTCTTGAACGCAAAATTGTTTTCAGATGAAGCATCTATCGAAGTACCGCGAACCCGCGCTCGTAGCCCAGTTTCTGGAGGCCATCCGCAAAACGGTTACCCGCGACTGGACCATCATGCAGATTTGCGGAAGCCAAACGCACAGCCTGGTAAAGAACGGGTTGCTTACGCTGTTGCCCAACAAAATTGACATGGTACACGGACCGGGTTGGGAACAACTTCCGCGCATCTGTTGATTTTCTTTCGCTACATTTTACCTGCGCTTGTGTTTCTCGTATCAGGGTAGGATTTCATTCAATGCCCCAACAACCGTCCCCCCACCTCATTGAAAGAGCCGCCGCAGGCGACCGCATGGCCTTTCGCCACCTTGTTGAAGGCGTTCAGGGATTTCTTTACGGGGTGGCTTTTCGCTTGTTAGGTGAGGAAACCGAGGCGGAAGATGCCGTGCAAGAAACGCTGATCAAAACCTGGAAGCACCTGCCCTCGTATCGTAACGAAGTGCGCATCACCACCTGGCTCTACCGCATCATCACCCATCATTGCCTCGATCGAATGAAGTCAGCCGCTTACCGGCAACGCCAGCAACATCGGTCGCTCAAAGCTGCGCACGAATTGATTCAACCAGTCGATAGTGCTGCAGCCATCGATCAGCGCGACTTCTTCCGACTGGTGCAGGAAGCTGCCACCGCGCTGCCAGAAAAGCAAAAGGTAATTTTTGTGCTGCGCGACCTGGAAGGTTTGGAAGTAGCTGAAGTGATGGCGATTACAGAATTAACGGAAGACCAAATTAAAAGCAACCTGTATCTGGCACGCAAGCGCCTGCAGGAAATTTTACAACCAGCATGGCTGGAAAAAAATGACTGATTCGATGAATTGCAAATTGGTTGAAAACAACATCTGGCTTTATGAGGAGCTGACAGATGCGGAGAAAGCACATGTACAACAGCACGTAGTCAACTGCGTGGAATGCGCGGCCGTCTGGCAACGGGCACGTGCCTTTCAACACGTTACCCTTCAGCTGCGCTCCGCAATGCCTGCCCCCTCACACGAGGCACAACTCACCCACCGGATTATGCACGCATTGCCACCCACACAAATAAAGTGGCAGCTGCGCGCGTGGAAAGTTGGCGTGCTTGGCCTGCGTGCGATTTCCTTCGTGTTGCTGATTTTTTTCGTATTAGAAACCCGCCAGTCAACGTATCAATTGCCCAAGGAGCGCAATCCTCAAACAGCCACACGCCGGCTACACAGTCCCTCCTTTCAGACTCAACTTAAACGACAACGATCCATAAAAAAATCGTTCTACGCCCGCTATCAAAAACAGAAACAACATAAGAATGAAAACGGTTAGCGCTATTGTAGTCCTGCTGGTAGCAGGCTTCTTCACTTCTTGTGAGCATCGCCTGGATTCACGAACCATAGTGTATCCGGATGGTCGGTTGGAACGCACCTTTATCCGCGAGTCAAAAGACTCGACCGGAGTAAGTCCCGACTACCTGGGGCTGACCAACGCTTCCGGCTGGCAAATGGATACACCGAGGCATCTATCGAAGGAGCGTTATGAAATCAAACAGCATAAAACGTTCGCATCTGCGGAAGCTTCCAATCAGGAATTAGATGGTGATACGCGCGACTCGCTACTTCGCATCCACTGTCAGTTTCAGAAAAAATTTCGCTGGTTTTATACCTACTACGAATACACCGAAACACTAAAAGCCATCAACCGCTTTTCGCTTCCGGTCACGGAGTATCTCACGGATCAGGATTTTGAGTTCATCAACCAACTGCCGGCCGAAGGAAAAGCGATTTCGCAAGCCGATAGTCTGTTTCTGGAGTCGTTACGGGAACGGATCTACGATGGATATGTGATGCGTGCGTATTTCGAGAGTTTTTTTGCGCTATTGTTGGCGGAAGAAAAAGATCCGCTGCGCCGGGCGGCCCAACAGGAAAAACGCGAGGTTGCCTTTCAACTTCTAAAAGGCGACAGCCTGGCAAATGATCAGGACTTTTTACGCGTCCTTGCCACACGCATTGGCGTAGACACCACCGTACTGAATCGCCCATCCTTTGTCCAAAAAAACCAACTGCTCGAGGGGCAGATCAGCTTCATGGCATGGTCGGCTGATGGCAAGTTTCATCATCAGATCGAGATGCCCGGTACGCTCATGGCTACCAATGCCGATACCGTGGATAACGGTGTTCTTGAGTGGTCGCCACCGGCCCTTAAATTTCATTTCCGCGATTTCACCATGCAGGCTACGTCGCGGCAGCCCAACTACTGGGCGTGGGGCGTGTCTATTGTGCTGGGAGCAGTTGCCATTTTCATCAGGGTGCGCAGAAAAAAGTAGTACCTTCGGAGGCATGAGTTCAACGATACGTTGGGGCATTCTGGGCTGCGGAAAAATTGCACGCAAGTTTGCTGCGGATATAAAATGGGTACGGCACGCATCGCTCCAGGCGGTAGCCGCCCGCGACCTGGCACAAGCACAGGCTTTTGCCCGCGAGTTTCAAGCACCTCAGGCACACGGCAACTACCGGGCGCTGGTGGAAGATCCCACCGTGGATGCGATCTACATTGCCACACCCCACAGTTTTCACTACGATCATGCCCGGCTTTGCCTCGAGCATGGCAAAGCCGTGCTGTGCGAGAAAGCATTTACCATCAACCTTCGGCAGGCGCAGGAACTGGTTAGTCTGGCACGAGCCAGAAAGGTTTTTTTGATGGAAGCTTTTTGGACACGCTTTTTACCGCACTACCAACAGTTGAAAAGTTTTTTGAAAGGCGAAAAAATTGGAGCGCTGCAGTATGTGCATGCCGAATTTGGCTTTCGGCCCACCGCGCCTATTTCACCGCGCATCTATGATCCAATGCTGGGCGGTGGCTCGCTGCTGGACGTAGGGGTGTATCCGGTTTTTCTGGCGCTCGATGTGCTGGGTCGCCCCGATGAAATCGAGGCTACCATGGTGCAGGCCTCTACCGGAGTGGATGCCCAATGTGCTATGTGTTTCCGATACCGGAGTGGTGCGCTCGCCCACCTGTTTTCTTCTTTTACCACCAACCTTGCGAGCGGAGCAGATATTGCGGGCGATCATGGTCGACTCCGTCTCACGCATCGCTTTCACGGGCCCACCGCACGGCTGGAATACTACCCCGATATCGTGGACTCACGCCAGGCGGTTGAAACAGAAGTGGCCAAAGGTTTTGGCTACGAATACGAAATACAACACGCAACCGACTGCCTGCTTCAAGGCCTTGCTGAAAGCCCGGTGCGCACTCATGGCGACACATTATTGTTAATGGAAACGCTTGATCGGATCCGACAAACCATTGGCCTTCGTTATCCGGCCGATGAGATCAGTTAAAAAGGACTTTACAAATCTCGCTTTTTCAACTCTCGCACCGCATAATCGCACGCCCGAGCGGTCAGCGCCATGTAGGTAATAGAAGGGTTCTGGCAGGCGGAGCTGGTCATGCAGGCACCATCTGTTACAAATACGTTCGGCACCTCGTGCATCTGATTCCAGCGGTTGAGCACCGAGGTGCGTGGATCTTTACCCATGCGGGCCGTACCCATTTCATGAATGCAATGGCCGGGGTGCGCAGAGTTCACGTTGTCGAACGTTTGAATGTTTTTCAACCCTGCGGCCTCCATCATCTCGCCGGCACAAGCCATCATGTCTTTGCGCATGGCAAACTCATTGTCGCGAAAGCCGCAGTCGATCTCCAACATCGGTAAACCGTAGGGATCCAGCGCATCCCAATTCAATGTTACTTTGTTTTCGTAGTAAGGCAACATTTCGCCCCAAGAGCCGAGCCACATCGTCCATGGGCCCGGGGTCTGTAGGCCCTCCTTCAGCGACTCGCCTAACAACTCACTGGTTTCGGGCCAACCCCGCCACGCTCCGCCCTGATAGCCAAAGCCGCGCACATAGTCATTGCGCTGCGAAGAGGCATGCGTGTTGCGAAAGCGTGGGATGTACACGCCATTGGGTCTGCGCCCGGTAAAGTACTGATCCTGAAAATCATCACTGATGGCGCGCGCTCCCACCTCGTAATGATGATCCATCAGATTGTGGCCCACCTGGCCACTTCCATTCCCTAATCCGTAGGGAAACGCTTCCGAAATCGAGTTGAGCAAGATGAACGTGGTGCCCAGAGTTGACGCATTCAGAAAGATGATCTTCGCAAAATACTCGGTTGTCTCGCGCGTCTCCTGATCGATGATGCGCACACCCGTAGCCCGCTTCTTGTTCTTATCATACAATACTTCCGATACAATGGCATGGGGCCGCAACGTCAGGTTGCCGGTCTTTGCCGCGGCTGGCAGCGTAGCGGAGTTACTACTGAAGTAACCACCAAAAGGACAACCCCGGTAGCACAAGTTCCGAAACTGGCATACGCCGCGCCCGAGGTGCGGCTGGGTAAGATGCGCAGCACGACCAATGATCATGTGGCGATCGTTAAACTTTTCCTTCAGCCGGGCCGCCATGTGCTTCTCCAGGCAGTTCATCTCCATGGCAGGTAGAAAGCTGCCGTCCGGCACGGCGTCAATTCCTTCGGTGGATCCGCTAACGCCAACAAATTGTTCGACAAACGTGTACCATGGAGCCAGCTCGTCATACCGGATCGGCCAATCTACACCAAACCCATCGCGGGCATTTGCTTCGAAGTCGAGTTTGCTCCAGCGGTAGCATTGGCGCCCCCAAATCAGCGAGCGGCCGCCCACCTGATAGCCGCGAATCCAGTTAAACGGTTTCGCCTCGAGATACGGGTGCTCGCGATCGTTTACAAAAAAATGCTTCGTGGTTTCGTCAAATGCATAGCACTTGCTCTGCACATAATGTTCCTCTTTTTCAACTTGTGTAGCACGCCCGCGGTGGTCAAACTCCCACGGGTGTTTGGTGGCAGTGGTATAGTCTTGTACGTGCTTTACGTCACGGCCCCGCTCCAACACCAGCGTTTTCAGCCCCTTTTCGCAAAGCTCTTTGGCGGCCCAGCCGCCGGAAATGCCGGAGCCCACTACAATGGCATCGTAGGTATTTTCCTCCTGGCCGCGGGTAGCGATGTGAACGGGTTTCATCTGAAAATAATTTTAAGTACAGGATTTGGAACGGAAGTTAACGAGTTCGCCCCACTTTTAACCAACATCCAATTCGATAAAAAGCGTACGCCTTACCGGAGATGTAACGAAAACTCCGCCAGCGCCATGAGCATTTGGCCGCGACTACGAATTCAGCCAACGCAAAAATTTGCCGAGCAAGGTCTTCGGAGCCGGACGCACCTCTTCGGGTTGAACCACTTCTACTTCTTCCTCCAGCAACCGTGGGGCCTTCGCCACCTTCACGGCTTTGTTTTGCACGGCCTTTAGGTACCGGCTTGCTTTCTTCTCTTTCAGGCGTTGCGCTTCTTCCTGTTTTTTGCGCAGGGCTTCACGCTCCTCACGCTCGCGCTGTTGGGCAATCGGATTCTTGCGTGGCTGCGAACGCTCTTCGCGGGCTTGCGGCTTCCTTCGCGGACGGGAACTCTCCGCACCATCGGGCTTGGCTGTTGAATCCGCAGCGGGCTCCTTTTTCTTCTTCTCCGGTAACTCAATTTTCCCCAATACTTTTAAGCCACTCAGTTCAACTTTAGGGGCTTTAATCACCTCCACTACTTCGGGCCGCTCGTCCACAGGGGCAGGCTTTTGTTCCACAACAAGTTCTTTAGTTGGTTCGGTAGTTGATTCGGGTTGGGGCTCCGCCTCGGCTTTCCCACTTTGAAAAAATGATACGGCTTGATCGGGCGCAAAATGCCGCAAAGCCTGTGCAAGCTGCGCCTCGGTAAGGCGCGAGTTGGTGCCCCAATCTTGTGGGCCAAATTGCTCCTGAAGAAACGTGGTTAACTCAGCCGGGGAGATATCCAACTTTCGCGCGATTTGTCCTAGTCTCATGACGTTTATAAAAACTGTCGCAAAAATATCACTTTCCCGCTACTTCGATCCTGCTACAATCACCGGCAATTTCACTGCGAGTTGCTCCCAATGCACAGATATAAATCCGCTCCCTTCTCCGGCAGCAATCACTTGGTAACGCAACCGCTCCTGATGTGGCGCGGCCATCGTTTCAGCCGACATGCGCACAACATCTTCGCTGACCGCATATTGGTCGGCCAGATGCTGACGGTAGTTTTTGTTCAGAATCAAAACCCATTCTTCCTTGCCGGGGATGGTAAAAAACGCATATGTACCAGCTGTTACCAGGCGACCACCAACTTCCATGTCTTTTTGAAATGTGATGCGGGTGCAGTTATGGGCACCGGTTACCCACACTTGATCCCACGGCACCAAGCCGCCCCACAGGATTCGACCGCGCACGGCCGGAGAATAGTATTCGATCTTTACGGCTGCATCGCCAATCGCGCCTTCCGCAATCGCCTGCAAGCTGCCCTTGAGAGAGTCGGGTTGAGACTGAGACTCGATCACCACGGCCACTTTTTTCTTGTCTGGCAGAGGCGATAGATTCTCGGTTGTTTTTTTCTCGGATGTGGTACAGCACACCACCACACATACCAACCAAATGAAGTTTATTCTCATTTTTCAAACTCCACAATAAAGTCGGAGATGTATTGATGTACATCGCCTTCCATGTCTTTAAAGAACAGACGCGCCCGCTTACCCAATCGCAGACACGTGTACTTGTTTTTGATGTCTTCTTCGGTATTCAATGGTTGCAAAGACGGATACCAAAGAATGTGCCCGGGGCGATCCACCAACAATTGCGGCTTGGTCCACTGCTGCGAATGATCGCCGGTGCCGAGGTCTGTGTTTTTGTTAAAGGAAATGAAGATGCGGCTGCCCTGCCATTTGGTACCCTGTACTTCGCCCATCAGCATCACCCAGCAATTCAGGTACGTATTCCAACTAACGGACGGCCCCCAGTGAAATTTCTGATTCGCTACGGAAGCCGCACCACCGCCCTCTGTTTTAGGAATCTGTAGCGCGGCAATCGGTGCCCCGATACCATCGCCCGGAGCTTCGAAGGCAGTGCCGTTCCACCGATACGCCTTGCCGGCCGGATTATCCAAATCTTTTAACGCAATGCGCGCCACGCTGACACACTGGCCTTTGGCTTCCGCATCGGGATCATAGCTAGCCGAATCATACCCGCCCGGAAATCCATACTCACCATAAAACACATACAGGTAATCGCCACTGGCCACCGCGGATGGATCGCCCACCCCACCGGCAAAGGTGAGCGATGTGTTATGCGGCTTTAACACCATGCGCGGTTGCAAATCTTGTATGATGATGCCTTTGTCCTCCCAGGAGTGGCCCCCCGTTACAGACTTCATGATCCCGATCCGCGGCACGGCAGCGGGAGAATGCTGATCAGTCAATCCCTGCGGCCAGTACTTATTGACATAGCCTTCACCCGTAGCGCTGTCATACGGCAGCGTGGCGGGATAGTTTTCGTTGTGGTACAAAGCGTACAGCGTTTTGCCGCTGGGGTCGTTCGCATCCTGATACACCGTTTCGAACCACACCGCCCCGTGGAGGCCGGGTTGTCCCACGGGCGCGTTAGGTGGCATCACGGGATCCACAAACTCATCCATCTTACGTAGAAACGCTTCGTCTGCGTTGCGTCCATCGGCAAATTCCAACTCCAGCGAGTTGCCCCAGACCGGGTCTTCCCCATACTTGCCGGGGAAAATCCGGAAGGTGTCGCCCACCCACGCCTCGGCCATGTTGCAATCCACAAACGAATTAAAAACAAACCGCTCGGTAGGCACCAGTTTGAAAGTGGGCTCCGAAGTTTTGGTGCAGGCAAATGCGAGCACCAACAATCCCGCTACCGGCAAGGCAGCCAGAAAAAAACGCCATGACTTTTTCATGTGTTAATGATTTTTTATTTGCTGACACATGGAATATCCAACCCAAATCATCATCGCCGTGGGTGAACATAGGTTTGGATATTCCATACGTCCAATTTCTGGGAAGATACGCACCCCGGCCGGATGTGTAAAATGAAATTACAGGAAAGCGTTCCTAATTTACTACGAGCGATTGAAACAAGGCGGGGCCATTTGATCCGCGTTTGCCGGCAGCGCCTGCCTGGCCGGCAACACCTTTGCGGGAAGAAACTTCCCGAGAACCGTCACCACGCAGGCCGCCCTGACCAGGTTCACCGCCCAAACCTGCGTACCCTCCTCTGTTGATTAGATTGATCTGGGTGAGCAGCTCTTCCGCCTTTAGATTCGTCACCTTCAGCGAAAGCGTGCCACCGGCACCGCCAAAGCCACC
>JBIIVI010000303.1:0-4026 GCA_044339555.1 Cyclobacteriaceae bacterium
CAAAAACATTTTTGGGGAGGTAGTTGACGTTGTTCAAATGCAATCCGAAGGCGGAGCAGCAGGAGCGATCCACGGGGCGCTCACGGGCGGGGCCATGGCCACCACCTTTACCGCTTCGCAGGGGCTCATGCTCATGGTGCCGAATATGTTCAAGATCGCAGGCGAGTTACTGCCCACCGTTTTTCACGTCTCGGCCCGCTCGCTGGCGGCACAGAGTCTCTCCATTTTTGGCGACCACAGCGATGTGATGGCTACTCGCGGCACGGGCTTCGCTATGTTGTGTTCCGACAACGTACAGGAGGCACAAGACATGGCGGTGATCGCCCACCTGGCTACGCTGGAATCCAAAATTCCGTTTTTGCATTTCTTTGATGGCTTCCGCACTTCGCACTCCATTCAAAAAATTCTTCCACTTTCCTACGAAGAGCTTCGCGGCATGCTCAATATGAAATACGTGGAGGAGTTCCGCCAGCTTGCGTTACGGCCGGAAGCACCGGTTTGTAAAGTTGGTGCACAGAATCCCGATGTATACTTCCAGGGTCGCGAAACCGTAAACAAGTTTTACGATGCCTGCCCGGACATCGTGAAGAAATACATGAAGCTGTTTGCCCAAAAGACCGGGCGCAGCTACAAACTGTTTGAATACATCGGTGCACCGGATGCGGAGAGCGTAATCGTAGCGATGGGCTCATCCATCCAAACCATTCAAGAAACAATCAACTACCTCAATAAAAAGGGCAAAAAAGTTGGCGCGGTAAACGTGCGCCTGTACCGGCCCTTCCATGTGGCGGATTTTCTGGCCGAACTTCCTAAGTCGGTAAAACGCATTGCCGTGCTCGACCGCACCAAAGAGCCGGGCGCCATTGGCGATCCGCTCTATTTGGATGTAGTAGCTTCGTTAGCCAGCGAACGGCCGGGCCTCCGCATTATTGGCGGCCGCTATGGCTTAAGTTCCAAAGAGTTTACGCCTTCCATGGTGAAAGCCGTGTACGATCACCTCGACAACAACGGATGGCACGGGTTCACCGTGGGCATCCATGATGATGTAACCAAGAAATCCATCCCCGTAAGGGAAGAAATAGACACCGAACAGCCTGGCATTGTGCGTTGCAAGTTCTGGGGCTACGGCTCGGACGGCACCGTGAGTGCGAATAAAAACGCCATCAAGATCATTGGCGATAGCACCGATCTGTTTGTGCAGGGCTACTTCCAGTACGACTCCAATAAGTCGGGGGGGTGGACGATCTCCCACCTGCGCTTTGGCAAGCAGCCGATCCAATCCGAGTACCTATTGAATAAGGTCGACTTCGTGGCGCTGCACCGGCCGCAATACATCGGACAGTACGATATCCTGGAAGGCATTACCGAAGGCGGCACCTTCCTGATCAACTCCAGTCAGAAGCCGGAAAACATTTTCCGCCTGTTCACGAAAGACATGCAGGATACCATCCGCCAGAAGAAAATTAAGGTGTATGCCATTGATGCTTCCAAAATTGCGAAGAGCGTAGGCCTCGGTGGTCGCATTAGCTCGGTGATGCAAACGGCTTTCTTCAAAGTATCCGGTGTGTTGCCGCAAGAAGAAGCGATCGCACTGATTAAAGGGCATGTGGAGAAGCAGTTTGCGCGCAAAGGCCAGGAGATTGTGGAGATGAACTGGAAGGCAATTGATGCCTCGGCCGAAGCCGTGATTGAAGTGCCCATTCCGGACGCGGCCGAAAAGTTTGCCGAGATTCAACAAATGGTGCCTGCCAACTCAGGTGTGTTTGCCGATACGATTGTGGATCCGATTCTGCGGTTGAAGGGCGATTTGATTCCTGTTTCTGCCATGCCCATCAATGGGGCGATACCCACTGGCACCAAGCGGCTGGAATATAAAGGTGTGCCAGGCAACCCCGCCATCTGGATCGACAAGCTGCCGTTTGTTTCGGAACCCAACATTGCCGAGCCCTATATGGAGTACCCACCAAGTTGCTCCGGTTGTGGCGAAGTACCGTACATCCACCTGGTTACGCAATTGTATGGCGACCGCATGATCATCGCGAACGCTACAGGTTGTACCTCAATTTATGGCGGCACCTTCCCGCTCACACCCTATACGAAAGACAAAAACGGCAAGGGTCCGGCCTGGGCCAACTCGCTGTTCGAAGACAATGCCGAATATGGACTGGGGATGCGCCTGGCTGTGGATGCCAATCGCAGACAATTAAAAACCAACGCACAGCAACTCGCGGCTCAACTCCCTTCCGGGGATTTGAAAGCAGGGCTCGAGAAGGCGCTTCAGTTGTTTGATGAAACCACGAACGAAGCTAAAGCAAATGCCGAAAGCGTGAAGCAATTGCTGGCAGGAGCTAGAGGCGCGGTGAGCAGAGACGCAGAAGCAGTCCTTGCCAAAGTGATTGAGTTACAAGATTACTTCATCGACAAGAGCATCTGGATTTTTGGTGGCGATGGCTGGGCATACGACATCGGTTTTGGTGGGGTAGATCACGTAATGGCCGGCAACCGCAACGTGAATCTGCTGGTGATGGATACCGAAGTGTATTCGAACACCGGTGGTCAGGCTTCGAAGGCAACTCCGCGCGGTGCCGTGGCAAAGTTTGCCAGCGATGGCAAGAAACTGAGCAAGAAGAATCTGGGCGTGATGATGGCCAGCTACGGCAATGCCTACGTAGCTTCCGTGAATATGGGTGTCGATCGGGAAAAAACCGCGCTCGCTTTTGTAGAAGCCGAAAAGCACAAAGGTCCTTCGATTATCATCGCGTACTCGCCCTGCATCGCGCACGGCTACGATATGCGACTCACGAAGAAGCAATCGGAGAAAGCCACCAAGAGCGGCTACTGGCCGATGTACCGGTTCAATCCCGATTTGCGCGCACAAGGACAAAATCCGTTTACGTGGGACACCCCCGATACGGACACCAACTTCGACACGTACATCGAAGAAGAGGTGCGTTACAAAATGCTGAATCTGGCCCACCCGGAAGAAGCCCGCAGGCTGCAAGAGCAAGCGGTGAAAGACAATGAACAACGCTTCAAAGACGTGAAACACTTATCCGAAGTATAAACCCCATGGCCATGCTCAATCTTAAAACCAAATATTGCGGATTGTCGCTCAAGAACCCGATCGTGATCGGTGCCAGCAACATCGTGACCGACATTGGAAACCTGAAAAAACTGGAACAGGCCGGCGCGGCCGCGGTGGTCTATAAATCGCTGTTTGAAGAACAGATTCAGTTGGAGTCGGTCGAGTGGGAGCAACGGCACCAGGATTTCAGCAACTGGGATTCAGAGCACGAAACATTTTTTCCGGCGTTGAAACATGCCGGCCCGGCTGAGCACTTGCTCATGTTGAAAGATGCCCGCCAAGCGATGACGATCCCCCTGATTGGGAGTCTAAATTGCGTAACCCCTGAACTCTGGGTAGAATATGCCGGTAAGATGGCCGAAACGGGAATTGATGCGCTTGAACTTAATTTCTATTATCACAACATCGACTTCAAGAAGCCTGCCCTCGAAATCGAGGAAGAGCAAATCGCGATCTTAAAAAAAGTGAAGCAGGCGGTTAGTATTCCAGTAGCGGTAAAGCTTAGTCCGTTCTATAGCAACGTGCTTTCAGTGGTTTCTCGTTTCGATCAGTGCGAAGCCAACGGCTTCGTGCTGTTCAACCGGCTGTTTCAACCAGATATTGATGTGGATAAAGAGGCGCACCATTATCCGTACAATTTTAGTAGCGAAAATGATAGTCGGCTGGCCTTGCGCTATGCCGGATTGTTGTACAGCCGCGTGTACGGATCGATTGTGGCGAACACCGGCGTGTTGCACGGAAAAGACGTGGTGAAGATGCTTCTCGCTGGCGCGGATGCGGTTCAGGTGGTAAGCGCCATTTACAAACGCGGCATCGGAACGATTGAAGCGATGTTGCACGAGATCGAAGCGTGGATGAAAAAGAAAGGCTATCAGTCGATCAACGAATTCAAGGGCAAGCTCGCGAAAGAAAACCTGGGCGATCCATTTGCTTACAAGCGG
>JBIIVI010000034.1:0-18482 GCA_044339555.1 Cyclobacteriaceae bacterium
TAAGCAGGCCGACAGAACTAATCGGCCGTTGTTATCATCATATCCCCTATATTTGCAGGCTATTTTTGAACAGACGTGTCCGGTAAGCTTTTTTTGGGGGTAGGGTTGATTTTGGTGCTGGCCAGTTGCAGTAAGTTCCGGTCCATCCAAAAGAGTACAGACTGGCGGGTGAAATACGAGGCTGGCTTCGATTATTACGAAAAGAAGGATTATTACCGGGCTGCGGTTCTTTTTGAAGAAATTCAGGCTATTGTACGCGGACTTCCCGAAGGTGAAAAGGTGGAATTCTTCCTGGCGTACTGCCAGTTTTACGAGAAAACCTACTTACTGGCCGCTAACCAATACAAAACCTTTTACGAAACCTACGGCCGAAGTGCCCTGGCAGAAGAAGCTCAGTTTATGTATGCGTTTTCATTGTATAAGTCATCGCCACCAGCCAATCTGGATCAACGCGGCAGTGTAGAAGCTATGGATGCCATGCAGGCATTTATCAACATCTACCCGGCCAGTCGATTTGTGGAGCAGGCTACCCAAGTAATTGTGGAAAGCCAGCAAAAACTGGAGGAAAAAGGTTATGAAAACGCTAAGCAGTATTTGAAGTTGCGGATGTATCAGGCCGCCATCATTGCTTTCGATAACTTCCGTCAGGCCTATCCGGATTCAAAATACCTGGAAGAAATTGCCTCCCTGAAAGTCATAGCGCAATACGAGTTGGCCGACCGCAGTTTTCAAAACCTGCAAGAGAAGCGGTTTAAACAGGTGGTCGAGTTTTATCAGGAGCTGATCGACAATTACCCTGGAAGCAAATTCATTAAAGACGTAGAGCGGATGTATTCCGACTCACTTTATAAAATCAATCAATTAAAAAAGACAAATTCATAAATCCATGGCAACACAACCTTCTATCATTACCCGTGATGTAGAAAAAATCTACGAACCCACTGGTAATTTGTATGAGTCGATCGTGGTGATTTCACAACGCGCGCGCCAGATTGCCTCCAATCTGAAAGAAGAGCTGAACGGAAAGCTGTCCGAGTTTGCGACCACCGTAGACAACCTGGAAGAGGTTTTCGAAAATCGCGAGCAAATTGAGATCTCGCGCTTTTACGAACGTATGGCCAAGCCTACCACTACGGCAACGGAAGAGTTTCTGGAAGGAAAACTCATGTACCGGAGAAGAAGCGATACAGTCGCCACCGAAGAATAACCCAAACCCCACGTGCAGGGGAAAAAAATTCTTTTGGGCATTACGGGCAGCATTGCCGCGTACAAAAGCGCGGTACTGGTTCGCCTGTTGATCAAGCGTGGAGCCGAAGTGAAAATAGTCATGACGCGCTCCGCTCATGACTTTGTTACCCCACTAACGCTGGCCACACTTTCGCGCCAGCCCGTACTCACCGAGTTTACCGAAGGGGCAGCCGGAGTATGGAACAACCACGTAGAACTAGGACTTTGGGCTGACCTGATGGTGATTGCCCCTGCCAGTGCCAATACACTGGCCAAAATGGCGCACGGCACTTGCGACAACCTGTTGTTGGCAGCGTACCTCTCGGCTCGTTGCCCGGTGGCCGTGTCGCCCGCGATGGACCTCGATATGTGGCAGCATCCCGCCACCCAACGCAATATGACATTGCTTGCGCAGGATGGTGTTCATTTCATACAACCACGGTTTGGGGAATTAGCCAGCGGGCTGGTAGGCGTAGGCCGCATGGCCGAACCGGAAGAAATTGTTGAAGCGATGGCTCAACTACTCGAAGTCTCCGCCAGCCTTGCCGGAAAAAAAGCGTTGGTAACCGCAGGCCCCACACAAGAAGCGATTGACCCGGTACGTTATATCACCAATCACTCCACAGGTAAAATGGGTTATGCCATCGCAGAAGAACTTGCTCATGCAGGGGCACACGTGCATCTCGTATCGGGGCCTACCTGCTTGCAAGTACATCATCGCAACATCACACGTGAGGCAGTGACATCAGCCGAAGAAATGTGGCAAGCATGTAGCAGACAATTCCCGTCCACAGATATTACCGTTCTTTCGGCAGCGGTGGCAGATTACAAGCCCGTGGAGGCAGCGCAACAGAAATTGAAAAAAACGGACGCCCAAACCAACTTGGCGCTAGCCAAAACGGTAGACATTGCGGCGGAGTTAGGCAAACTCAAACAGCCTCATCAAATCACGGTTGGTTTTGCCCTCGAAACCGAAAACGAAGAAGCGAATGCCATCGGAAAACTAGATCGCAAGAATTTCGACTTGATTGTACTGAACTCTTTGCGGGATGCGGGCGCTGGTTTTGGCGGAGATACAAATCGGATAGAGATCATCAATCGTAAGCGCGAAATCCAGTCTTTCGAATTGAAGTCAAAAAAGGCGGCGGCCCGGGATTTGGTTCAGGCCATTATCGAATTACGAAATGCGTAACCTGTTCCTGATTGCTTTATTGTTTGTGATCGGTAGCCACCTCCCGGCGCAGGAGTTGCTTTGCAAAGTAACGGTGAATGCCGACCGCGTCAACACCACCGACCGCGGGATTTTTACCGACATGGAGAAAGCGTTCGCCCAGTTTCTCAACACCCGAAAGTGGACGAACGACACCTTCAAAGACCATGAACGCATCACTTGCAATTTGTTTATCAACATTGGCGAAATGCCATCGATCGGAAATTTTCGTGCGAGCGTGCAGGTAACCGCAGCCCGGCCGGTGTTCAACTCGAACTACCAGTCGGTGTTAATCAACTTTGCTGATCGCGATTGGGACTTCGAATACATTGAATCGCTGCCGCTGGAGTATAACGACAACGCCTTTATCACTAACCTCACCTCCATGCTGGCCTTTTACGCCTACGTCATCATCGGTACCGACTACGATACCTTTAGTGAATTGGGTGGCAATCCTCATTTTCAAAAGGCGCTATTGGTCGTAAACAATGCGCAGTCGTCAAACCGGTCGGGCTGGTTGCCATTGGGTAGTAACCGCACGCGGTATGCCTTGGTAGAAAGCCTTACCAATCCGCAGAATACAGAAATGCGCAAAGCTCTTTATCGTTATCATCGCTTGGGGCTGGATAACTTTTCAAAGAAGCCGGACGAAAGTCGGCAAATTGCATTGGACGCTTTAAAAGAAGTTCAGAAAACCTTCAAGATCAATCCCACTTCCATTCTGGTGATTTCTTTTTTCGATACGAAGGCGCCCGAACTAGTGAATGTTTTTTCGGAGGGTGCGCTGCCTGTAAGGCGGGAGGCATTTGATATCCTGAGCGCGATCGATTCCAAGCGGGATATCTACCAGAAGATCATGGCGAACTAAGCCTTGCATCCGGCACCGGATTCGCGGATATTGCAACTGATTTTTGTTTCGTGTGCTGGTAAAATTAACCATACAGAACTACGCGCTCATTCGGCAATTGGAACTCCTGCCCTCGCAGCACCTCACCGTTATAACTGGCGAGACCGGAGCTGGTAAATCGATTATGCTTGGTGCGTTGGGGTTGCTACTCGGGCACCGGGCCGATACAAAAGTGTTGTGGGATGAATCGGAGAAATGTGTGGTGGAAGGGGTATTTCAAATTGGCAATTATCCGCTAAAATCAATTTTCGAAGCCAACGATCTTGATTACCAACCGGAGACCATTATCCGCAGAGAGATTTCGCCCCAGGGTAAGAGCCGGGCATTTGTAAACGATACTCCCGTTAACCTGGATGCGCTACGAAGCATTAGTGAGCGCTTGATGGACATCCATTCGCAACACGAAACTCTGCAGCTCAACAATAACCATTTTCAGTTGCAATTGGTCGATGCGTTCGCACAAAACGACAACGAGCGAACGAGTTACCAGGCGGCCTGGCGTCAGTACAAGAAATGTAAAGAAGCGTGGGAGACGCTGAACAAACAGGCGGCTACGCTACAGCAAGAATCAGATTTTATTCTTTTTCAACTAAAAGAACTCACCGGAGCGGCCTTGCAGGAGGGCGAATTGGAAAAGCTGGAAGCCCAACAGAAAATCCAAACCCACGCCGAAGAGATCAAAACAAAACTAACCGCAGGGTTACAATTGATTCGGGAGGGCGAGGCAAATGCCCTGGCGTTGATTCAGGAACTACGTGGGCAGTTACAAAGCATCGCACCGCTTGCCCATTCCTACCAGGAGTTGTTGGCTCGTGTGGAAAGCATTCGCATTGAGTTGACTGATATTGCTGATGATATCGAGCGCCAGGAAGAAGCGGTAGAATACGATCCTAAAGAAGCGCAAATCACAGAAGATCGATTGAGCCAGTTGTATCAATTACTGAAGAAGTATCGGCTTCACGAAATTGGCCAACTCATCGCTTTGCAAGAAGAATTGCAACGCCAGGCAAATCAAATCACCAATCTCGATACCGACCTCGAAAAAGCCAGGAAAGAACTGGTACTGGCTACTGAGCAATTGGCAACCGAGGCCAAGAAGCTCACTGCTTCCCGAAATAAGTCGGTTCTACCGCTTCAAAAAAAGGCGGTTGCTTTGCTGCGCGAGTTGGGCATAGCCGATGCAAAAATCGAAATTGATATGCAGCCTATATCGCCTGCTGCAACAGGTAGCGATCTTCTGGATATCCGTTTCAGCGCTAATAAAGGAATTGCACCCCGGTCGTTGGGGGAGGTAGCATCTGGGGGCGAGTTTTCTCGCTTTATGTTTGCGATCAAATACATCATGGCCGAGAAAGGCGCCATGCCCACGTTGGTGCTGGACGAGATTGATACGGGAGTAAGCGGTGAGATTGCGTTGCGTTTGGGTGCCTTGATGAAGGAGATGGCCAAGCGCCACCAGTTGCTCGCCATCACCCATCTCCCTCAAATTGCAGCCCGCGGTGATGCGCATTACTTTGTTTACAAAGACAGTTCGTCCCGCAAAACCGTAAGCCGAATCAAAGCTTTGAATGATCAGGAGCGGGTGGCGGAAATTGCCCAAATGATTGGCGGCGCGCAACCCAGCGCATTGGCGTTGGAAAACGCCCGTGAGTTGATGGAACGATAAAATTCATTTCCACTTTTCCTTAAAATTTGTATTTTGTGATGGTTTCGTTAAGAAGCCGTTACATTTTCAACAATTAGGTTCCAGGATTATGAACATTTTTGTAGCCCGGTTGAATTTTAAGACCAAAAAGGAAACCCTTCAGGATGTGTTTTCGAAATTTGGCGAGGTAGCCTCCATAAAAATCATCAAAGACAAAGAAACCGGCCGCTCAAAGGGCTATGGGTTTGTGGAGATGCCCAACGAGGCGGAGGCGCAGCGGGCCATTGCCGAGTTGAATGAGACGGTGTTGGATGAGCGCACCATTGTTGTGAAACCATCTAATCCAAAACCGCCGGAAGGATCGGCATTGCCTCCGGCTGGATAGACACCAGTTGTTGATTGAATGGCAGGCGGGTAACCCCGCTTTTTTTGTTTCCTTTGTTTATGGCCGAGTCTACCCACCGCACCGCCCGCCTCGCCGGTTTTTTGGCGGGGCCGCTGTTATTTGCAGTGTTGCTTCTTACCGTAAGCGATGATTGGATTTCCCCAGGGGCGAATAAGGTACTGGCGTTAGGTGCTTGGATGATTTGCTGGTGGGTGTTGGAAGTGGTGCCCAGCCCCGTAACGGCTCTTCTTCCTCTGGTGGGTTTCCCGTTTTTGGGGGTGATGAAAATGCCGGCAGCGGCCGCGCCCTATGCCAACCCCATCATTTTTCTTTTTATGGGCGGATTCATGATTGCGCTGGCGTTGGAAAAACACCGGCTCCACGAACGCATTGCATTGAACCTGATCCGGTTTACCGGCACCTCGGGGAATGGGATCATTTTCGGGTTTATGCTGGCCACTGGCCTCATTAGTATGTGGATCAGCAATACGGCCACGGCCATGATGATGTTGCCGATTGCAGTGTCTGTCATTAAACTCATCAAGAGCGATCCACTGGCCGATATGAGTCGCCAGGAGCGAAATTTTGCGCTCAGCCTCATGCTCATGGTAGGCTACGCCGCCACTTTGGGTGGGTTGGCCACCATCATTGGAACACCACCCAATGTTGTGTTCGCCGGTTTACTCGATCAATTCTATCACCAAAAACTCGACTTCGGGAAATGGATGTTGGTAGGCGTTCCAATTATGATATTAACATTATTGGCTACCTACTTTATCCTAACCCGTTTGCTCTACCCCAACCACATTCGGAAAATCGAAGGGTCGGATGAGATGATTTCCCGCAGGCTCAGTGAGCTAGGGCGACTTCGAGCCGAAGAAAAATGGGTGCTGGCCATTTTTTGCGCCACTTCGCTATTCTGGATTTTTCAACAACCCTTAAATCTGGCGATGGGAAGGGATTTGCTAAACGACACCAACATTGGTATGACCGGCGGCTTGCTCATGTTTGTGGTCCCGGCCGACTGGCGTAAAGGGGTCATGATTCTGGATTGGAATGACACCACCAAATTGGCTTGGGGCATTTTGCTGCTGTTTGGCGGTGGGCTTTGCCTGGCACAGGCGATGGAAAACACAGGTATCATTCAGGAGATCGGAAAGTGGATTGCGGCTCAATCCAGTTTTAATGGGTGGCTGATTCTATTGCTGATTGTGGTAGGGGTTATCCTGAGCGAGTTGATGAGCAATGTAGCCCTTGTTCAAATTTTTGTGCCGGTCGTGTTTGGTATTGCCAGCGGTTTGGGAGTCAATCCCATTTTGTTGGCCATGCCCGTTACGCTTAGCGCGAGCATTGGCTTTATGTTCCCAATCGCCACTCCACCCAACGCCATTGTGTTTGCCAGCGGCCATATCAAAATGACCGAGATGCTGCGGGCAGGTGTTTTGCTTGATTTGGTTTGTATTGTGATTATCTGGCTGGCATCTCTTACGCTGGTTCCTTGGGTGTACGGAGGCTCGTGAGACAATCGATCAAAAAAAAGGAAGCACTAGGCTTCCTTTTCTTTTTCTTTGGCGACTTCCCCTGCCGCTAATTTCTCTTTGATCTTTTTTTCCAGATCATCTGCCAATTCGGGATTGTCTTCGATAAGCTGTTTAACTGAATCGCGACCCTGGCCAAGCTTGCTGCCATTGTACGAAAACCACGATCCGGATTTTTGAATCACATTCAACTCTACTCCCAGATCCACAATCTCACCCGATTTGGAAATTCCCCGGCCATACATGATGTCAAACTCCACCACTTTGAAGGGTGGCGCTACTTTGTTCTTTACCACCTTTACCCGCACCCGGTTGCCGGTAATATCATCCGATGATTCTTTGATCTGGCCGATTCTACGAATGTCCAGACGCACGGACGCATAGAATTTTAGGGCGTTTCCACCCGTGGTGGTTTCCGGGTTCCCAAACATAACGCCAATCTTTTCGCGCAACTGGTTAATAAACACACACGAGCAACCGGTTTTGCTAATGGTGCCGGTAAGCTTGCGTAACGCCTGCGACATCAGGCGGGCCTGTAAGCCCATTTTGCTTTCGCCCATTTCGCCTTCCAATTCGCCTTTGGGAACCAAAGCGGCCACAGAGTCGATCACGATGATGTCGATCGCTCCGGATCGGATAAGGTGTTCAGCAATTTCCAGTGCTTGCTCGCCGTTGTCGGGTTGCGAAATCAGCAGGTTCTCAGTATCGATGCCCAGTTTTTCGGCATAGCTTTTATCGAAAGCATGCTCAGCATCAATAAAGGCAGCCATGCCGCCTTTTTTCTGCGCCTCTGCAATGCAGTGCATGGTGAGCGTGGTTTTTCCAGATGATTCGGGGCCATAGATTTCCGTTACCCGACCGCGTGGAATACCACCGATGCCCAAAGCAATATCCAATCCCAGCGAACCCGTAGAAATGGCCGGCACATCCATCACCCGTTCGTCACTCAACTTCATCACCGTGCCTTTGCCGTAGGTTTTCTCCAGCTTGTCAATGGTTAATTGCAAGGCCTTCATTTTTTCTTTTGCGTCCGTCATAGCTCCTTATTTTTTTGATTTCTCAGATTCTGCCCTAAAAGTAATACTAATATTTTTAGTAAACCAAAATTACTACTTCCTTTTTTCCATCCAACGGTGGTTTTTCCGGGGTACAGATCCCCCTAGCCGCTAACCGCCCCCATCATCGTAAAGAGTGGTTTTATCTGGTCAATGTATAACTTTCGATTCAATCCAATACATGGTCAAAAAAGTAGCGGGGGCTATTCTGGTAGTTTTACTGATAACGGCAGTGGTTTTTCGTTCGCTGTTGCTCTACGCGTTGGAACAGGGCTGGGGCCAGCTAAAAATAGTTTGGCAAGCACGTCCGGTGCAAGAACTGCTGGCCGACCCAGCTTTTCCGGATTCACTTGAGTACAAACTGCGACTGATTCAGGAAGTACGTCAGTTTGCCATCGACTCGTTGGGTCTTCGCGACACTGAAGTCTATCAAAACGTGTTTGATCAGCAGGGCAAAGAGATTCTTTGGGTAGTGACAGCGTGCGAGGAATTTAAGCTTGAGCCCAAGTTGTGGCATTTTCCCATTGTTGGTGCAGTGCCCTACAAAGGTTTCTTTGATGAAAAGAAGGCGCGGGCCGAAGCCCAACGGCTCAAAGACGAATCGTGGGACGTGAGCATCCGCAACCCCGGTGGGTGGTCAACGTTGGGCTGGTTCAACGATCCGATTTTAAGTGGAATGCTGACGCGAAGCGAAGGCGATTTAGCCAGCTTAATCATCCACGAGATGGTGCACGCCACGTTTTGGGTGCCCGACAGTGTGGAGTTGAACGAGAACATCGCATCCTTCATTGGCGATACGGCAGCCTATCAGTTTCTTCGCGCACGTTTCGGTGCCAACTCGCGCGAACTTGTTCAGTATGATCTTGAAAATCAGGATTACCGGGTGCGAAGTGCCTACGTGCTTCGAGCGACAAAGAAGCTCGACAGTCTTTATCAATCCTTTTCATCGGCTCAACCCGATTCTTTGAAACGACAAAAGAAAACATCTCTCATCCGCCAGATCGTAGAAAACATGGATACACTTCCGTTGCATCAGCCCACGCCTTCCAGACGTTTTGCCGGACGCCCCCCAAACAACACCTACTTTATGGCCTACCGGTTTTATCAATCCCGGCAACAAACATTTCGCGATGACTTCCACACCAAAGCGGGTGGCGATCTGAAAGCGTATATTCGGTTGTGGCAGCAGCGATATCCGGTAGAGTGAGTGTGGTAAAAGAACAGCGTTCCGCTAACCGGGGCTAGTATCAAATCGATTTGGCTATTTGTGATCGTGCTTGTTTGTGTTTTTCGTGTAACTGAGTTGGCTAAAGTTGAATCCGAAGGTTATGCTCATATTGCGGTTACATAGCAGTTACATAGGCGTGTCAGGCATTAAGGATTTGTTAAGTCCATAACACTGGCTTTCCATTGGCTTAATTTCTGGATACTTTTGAACTAAAATGAATTCTATGGGTAAGCCTTCGCACAAAGTCTTGGTAGTTGATGACGAGGAGCCCATTCTGGAGTTGTTGAAGTATAATTTGGAGAAAGAAGGCTACGAGGTGAAAACCGCCTCCGATGGTAGTTCGGCAGTGGAAAGTGCTCGCAAGTTTCACCCCGATCTTGTGTTGCTGGATATCATGATGCCGAAAATGGATGGGGTAGAGGCCTGCCGCCTATTGCGCTCCATGCCGGAAATGCAGAACGCGTTCATTGTGTTTCTTACGGCCCGTAGCGAAGAATACTCGGAGGTGGCTGCTTTTGATGTGGGTGCCGATGATTACATCACCAAACCCATTAAGCCGCGTGCACTCATCAGCCGTATTAGTGCGCTGTTCCGTAGAGATTCGAAAAAGAAATCCACACAAGCGCAGATTAAAATTGGCAACCTCACGATCGACCGCACCAGCTACACGGTAAAGGTGGACGATAAGGAAGTAAGTCTTCCGAAAAAAGAGTTCGAACTCCTTTACTTTCTGGCCCAGCACCCCAACAAGGTTTTCAGCCGTGATGATCTGTTGCAAAACATTTGGGGCTCCGATGTCTACGTGCTTGCCCGCACTGTAGACGTGCACATTCGAAAAGTGCGCGAAAAGATCGGAGATGATTATATTTCCACGGTGAAAGGCGTGGGATATAAGTTTAATGAGATTTAGGCCTGGGTTCTTTGATGGTTGGATTCTTTCGATGTTCGTGTCCGTCTGCATTACGGGCGGAAGTGTTTTCTTACTTTCTTTAGCCGATGATTTCGACCGCTCGCGCCTTGTAGCCGTAGGCGTGGTGATGTTCTGGGTCGCCTTTTTGATGGTGCACGGGTTCTTTCAACTCGTGGTATTGCGCGAAGCCAAGCGCATCAATAAGCTGCTCTCCAAGAAGAAAAAGAAAAAAGACCGCGAAGCTGTTTTTTTAGTAGAACGCCCCGGGCTTTTTAATCCTATGCGGGGTGTTTACGAAGAGGTGTTTACGTTTACCCGCAGCAAGGAACGCGAAATAGACGACCTCAAGAAAACAGAAACTTTTCGCAGGGATTTTATTGCCAATGTTTCGCATGAGCTAAAGACACCCTTGTTTGCGGCCCAAGGCTTCATTCATACCCTCATCGATGGGGCCGTGGAAGACGACAAAGTGCGTGGGCGCTTTTTGAAAAAAGCCGCCAAAAGTCTGGATAGTCTTGATAATCTGGTTCAAGATATTTTGATGCTTTCGCAGATTGAAACGGGCGAGATCAAAATGAAATTTGAGCCGGTGGATTTGCTGCGTGTGACCCGCGAGGTAATCGATCAACTGGAGGAAGAGGCTGGTCGCAAGAAAGTGAAACTCACAATCGAAGATACCAAGAAAGATTGTGCGGTGTTGGCCGATGTCCAGCGGATCACGCAGGTCATCACCAATCTGGTGGCCAACGCGATCAATTACAACCATGAGAATGGCGATGTTACCGTTCACTTTGAGGTTACCAAAAAATCCGTCATCACCCACATTCGCGATACTGGTCTTGGCATCCCACCGGAACACTTGCCCCGAGTATTCGAGCGTTTCTACCGCGTAGACAAGAGCCGTAGCCGCGAAAAAGGCGGCACCGGTTTGGGCTTGGCGATTGTAAAACACATTTTGGAAGGACACAATACGCGGGCTGAAGTGGAGAGTGTAGTGGGCAAAGGCTCCACATTCAGTTTTAAGCTGCCACGTTTTAAGCAGGAGGAATAACGGCTGCCTCCGTTCTTCATTTTGCCTTACTTTTGCGCCCGTGGCAAAATTTTCTGTTACCGATTTCCTTCTTCATCAAGATGATGATTTCATTTTGCTTAACAAGCCGCCCGGCATCGCCACCCTGGAGGATCGCAACGACCCGCAGAATTTACTGGCGCTTATCCGCGAAGTAGAGCCTCATGCGCAGGTAGGTCATCGGCTGGACAAAGACACTTCGGGCGTCTTGGTCGTGGCGCGACATCCAGAGGCCTACCGGCATATTAGCATGCAATTCGAGCACCGCCAGGTAACCAAAGTTTACCATGCTGTGGCCGATGGATTGCACCGGTTTGAACATGTAGAGGTAGATCGGTCGATTTTGGCACAAAAAGATGGCACCGTTCGCCTCGCGCCAACCGGCAAAGCGGCTCAAACCTTTTTTCAAACGCTTGACACCTATCGGTTTCATACTCTATTGGAGTGCAAGCCGGTTACCGGGCGCATGCACCAAATTCGCATTCATGCTGCCTTTTTACAGGCGCCCCTTTCGGGGGATGAGGTGTACGGAGGCAAGCCCATTTTCCTTTCGCAGTTAAAACCCGGCTTCAAACTCAAGAAAGAAGCCGATGAGGAGCCGCTAATGAAGCGAATGGCACTTCATGCTTATTCAATTGAATTTCAACAACTTGATGGCGAAAACAAACAGTTTATTGCGCCTTACCCCAAAGACTTTCGCGCCCTGATGAATCAACTTCAGCGCCAAAAGCGGTAAATCCCAAACCGCGCTTGCATATTCAATTTCAGGAACCTACTTTTGTGTCCCTTTTTCAAGGGGTTAATAGAACAATAGAAAGAATAAACGTAATCAGCTGTGGATCATAACAGTTATAAAACCACCAACGCAAATAAGGCTACGGCCGACAAAAATTGGGTTTTGGTGGACGCTAAGGATCAAGTTCTGGGTCGTGTGGCAAGCCAGGTGGCTAGCATTCTTCGCGGCAAACATAAGACTACCTACACTCCGAATGTAGATATGGGCGACCACGTGGTGGTGATCAATGCGGAAAAAGTAAAAATGACCGGTAAAAAGTGGACCAACCGCGTAATTTTCACCCACTCGGGCTATCCCGGTGGCCAAAAGGAGTTGACACCCACGTTGATTCGTTCCAAGCATCCGGAGCGTTTGATTGAGCATTCTGTGCGCGGCATGCTGCCCAAAAACAGCATGGGCCGCCAGTTATTCCGCAGTTTACATGTATATGCAGGCACCGAGCATCCCCACGAGGCACAACAACCAAAAGAAATAAAGTTCTGATTCAATGGAAGTAATCAACACCATCGGTAGAAGAAAGACCTCCATCGCCCGGGTTTATGTAAAACCGGGTAAAGGCACCATCGTAGTAAACGATCGGGAACTGAAAGATTACTTTCACTCGGAAATCCACCAAACCCTCGTGAAGCAACCGTTAACGGTTACGAACCAGGTAGCGAATTTCGATGTAGCGATTAGCGTAGAAGGCGGTGGCATAAAAGGTCAGGCCGAGGCGGTGCGCCTGGGTATTGCCCGTGCACTGGTGAAAATCAATGCAGAAAGTCGCCCGGCGTTGAAGAAAGAAGGCTTTCTGACCCGCGACTCCCGCATGGTGGAGCGCAAAAAGCCAGGCCGCAGAAAGGCAAGAAGAAGATTCCAGTTCAGCAAGCGTTAATCGAGAATTCAGCATCATGGCAGATAAAATCACATCGCAGGAGTTAATGGAAGCAGGGGTGCACTTTGGTCACCTTACCCGCAAGTGGAATCCCCGCATGGCCGAGTACATATTCATGGAGAACAATGGCATCCACATCATCGATCTAAACAAGACGGTGAATTGCTTGGAAGAAGCCGCTTACGCCATGAAGAACATTGTTCGCTCGGGTCGCAAAATCATGTTTGTGGCTACCAAAAAGCAAGCGAAAGACATCATTTCGGAAGAGGCTACTCGTCTGAACATGCCCTTCGTTACCGAGCGTTGGTTGGGCGGTATGCTCACCAACTTCGCCACCATTCGTAAGTCGTTGAAGAAACTCCAGCAGATTGAGAAGCTCATGAAGGATGAAGGTTACGAGAACCTTACCAAGAAAGAGCGTTTGATGCTGAACCGCGAAAAGGCAAAGCTACAGAAGCAGTTAGGTGGGATCTCTGATCTGAACCGCCTGCCCGCAGCATTGTTTGTAATCGATGTAAAGCGCGAACACATTGCAGTAGCAGAAGCGCAAAAGTTGAATATTCCGGTATTCGCGATGGTGGATACCAACTCCGATCCGTCGGATATTGATTTCCCGATCCCTGCCAATGACGATGCGTTCAAATCTATCTCCATCATCACCAAGCATATTGGTAAGTCGATTGAAGAAGGCTTGATGGAGCGCAAGAAGGATAAGGAAGAGGCCGGCATGAAGAAAGACGAAGACGAAAAGCGGAAAGTAGACGAAGCCGTTCAGGAAGCGTAAGAAATAACCGGTTAGCCGATGTGCTAATGGTACAAAACGTGAACATCGGTCGAAAGCCGGTGTTCAGTTTTTTTTAGGCTGGTAGAGAAATAGCATAATTTAAAAATCATAAATCAGTAATAGTTGTATGGCAGAGATTACCGCACAAGAAGTGAATAAGCTTCGCACCATGACCGGGGCGGGCATGATGGATTGTAAAAAAGCATTGACCGAGGCCAATGGCGATTTTGAAAAGGCCATTGAAATTTTGCGAAAGAAAGGCCAGAAAGTTTCAGCATCGCGCAGCGACAAAGAAGCTAAGGAGGGATCTGTTTTTGTAAAGACCTCGGCCGACCACAAGGAAGCGGTGTTGATCGCCCTGAATTGCGAAACCGATTTCGTGGCTAAGAACGAAGAGTTTCAAAAACTGGGTAAACTGATTGCCGAAACTGCATTTGAGAAAAAGTCGACTTCCAAAGAATCATTGCTCGCGGAGAAAACAGATGCACTTACCCTTCAGGAGAAGATTACAGAATTAGTGGGTAAGATTGGCGAGAAGATTGAAGTGAGCGAGTACGTAAACATGAAAGGTGAGGCGGTGGTGTCGTACATCCATGCCGGAAGCAAACTGGGTGTCCTGGTTTCGTTGAAAGGTGTTAACGGCAAAGATGTTGTGGATGCTGGCAAAGACGTTGGAATGCAAATTGCAGCCATGAACCCGGTGGCGGTAGACGAGAAGTCGGTAGACAAAACCGTCATCGAAAAAGAACTGGAAATTGCCAAGGCACAGATTCTGGCCGAAGGCAAGCCAGAGAACATGGTGGAAAAAATAGCACAAGGAAAGCTGAATAAGTTTTTCAAAGAAAGCACTCTGTTGCACCAGGCATTTGTAAAGGACAACAGCAAAACGGTGGCACAGTATTTAGATGGTGTTAGTAAAGGCCTAACTGTGGCGGAATTTAAGCGAGTAGCCATTGGTTGATTAACAAGTTAAAATCTTCAATCAAAGAGGCTGTCCCACACTGTGGGACAGCCTCTTTTTTGTCGCGCAAACAACCTTGTTTAAAGTTTGCGATTAATTCATAAACAACTCAGTCGTTTAGCTCGAGTTAAAGTTTGGGTAATACACAAAAGGCAACCACCGAATAAACGTTCGGTAATTTCAACAATACCGTTTGAAACGGCTGAATTACGAGGCAGTGACTTAAAAAAAAAGGAGTAATACTTTCGAGGTAGGTAAATATTTTAAAGGTTTTTTAACACAATCCTTTTTTTTCTGTTGCCACCCGCCTAATTTTCAATCTGATTTTAACCTAACCCTAATTCTATGAGGAAAGTTGTACTACTATGTATGACCCTCGGGATTGCCTTTGCAACATGGGCGCAAGACCGAGTGGTGACAGGTAAAGTAACAGCCGCGGAAGATGGCTCTGCTTTGCCGGGTGTGAACGTTGTTCTTAAGGGAACAACAAATGGAACGGTAACCGATGGGAACGGGGACTATAAGTTGAGTGTCCCGAACGGCGGAGGAAGTTTGGTCTTTTCCTTTATTGGCCTTCAAACAACTGAAGTTCCCATTGGAGACCGAACGACTATTGACGTTGCCCTTTCGTTGGATGTGCAGCAACTTTCAGAAGTTGTAGTTGTTGGTCAAGGAGTTCAACGCGAGCAAAAAGCACTTGGTTTTGCAACCACCACGATTACTGCGGCCGCCTTAGCGGAGAAACCTGAAACAGACATTGGTCGGGCACTTCAAGGGCGCACCCCGGGTTTGCAGGTGCTCAACTCTTCCGGTTTAGCCGGTTCCGGTTCTCGTATTAACATCAGAGGTATCAGCTCAATTACCGGTGCAACACAACCGTTATGGGTGGTTGATGGTGTGCCGATCAACACGCAGTCGAACGATATCGCCACTAGCTTTGTTGACGGACAAGTTTCGCCTACTCGCTTTTTAGACATTGACCCAAATAATATTGAGTCAATCAGTATTCTTCGTGGTTTAAGTGCAACAACTACTTACGGGTCGCAAGGACGGAACGGGGTTATTTTGGTAACCACAAAAACGGGCTCACGTGCTAACCTCAATAAATTCCAGGGCTCGGTTTCTCAATCCTACTTTGCGGTAGACGCCATTGTACCTGAATTTCAAAACAAGTGGGCGAATGGATTTGATGGCGCATATGGTGAGTTCTTTAGTAACTGGGGCTCGTTGTTTGACGGCCAGCCAACTGGCGTGCGGCACCCATATTTTGAGCATGCCAATAAGTTTCCGGAATTCCCCGAGTTTCAAACAAGTGCCACCACAAATGGCGGGTATGTACCCGTAGCTGCGCCGAATAACGTGAAAGATTTTTTTCAGCGTGGAAGTTCAGCTACTACCTCTCTTTCGTTAGGTGCCAGCAATCAGAATGGCAGCTACAACTTTACGTACAGCCATTTGGATGAAAAGGGCTTTATTCAGAATAACAATCTGGTTCGCGACAACTTTTCCTTGGGTGGCAATAGCAAGCTAACCAAGAAGCTTTCGATCGCCTCCAGTTTCAATTTTGTTCGCACAAATTTCGAGACACCGCCCTCAGGTGCTGGATTAGGATCGAATTCCGCAGGTGGACCATCTGTTTTTGCAAATTTGTTTTATATACCAAGGAATATTGATTTAATGAATTGGCCGTTTGAAGATCCGGTAACAAAAGCAAGTGTGTATTACCGCAACGGTAATGACATCCCAAATCCACGTTGGTTATTGAAGAATACCCGGCAGACTAGCTTAACAAACCGATTCTTCTCTAGCTCAAGTTTGAATCTGGAAGTTACAGATTGGTTGCAGCTGACGTATCGATTGGGATACGACACTTATACTGAAGACCAAACATATTGGGTAAACAAAGGTGGCGTGGGATATTCGGCTCTGTTGGTGCCGGGCGCATACCGAAGCACATCGGGCTCAAATCGGGTGGTTGACCACTCTTTTTTGGCAACCATCAAAAAGCAGTTTTCGGAAGATTTTGACTTCAATGCTCTTGTTGGATTCAACTACCGCAGTGATGAATACCGGCAATCAGGTCTGGAAAGTTTGGGGCAGGTGGTATATGGTCTGATTGAACATCGGAACTTTACAAGCACTCTTCCCCGCGACATCCGCGGTGTAAATCTCAATTTCACCCAACGTAGTGCGATTCAAGGCGTGTTTTTCGATGGTAATATCGGCTATAAAGACATGCTCTACGTGAACCTCTCCGGTCGTAATGATTGGTCGACCACTCTGGAAAAAGAAAATCGAACCCTTTTCTATCCGGGTGGTAGCGTTTCGTTTATCCCTACAGCCGCCTTTCCTGATCTAGGGGTTGGTTTCCTTGATTTCCTGAAAGTTCGCGTTGCGTATGGTACTTCGGCAAACTTTGGTTTCCCGTATAGCACCCGCGCGAATCTTACTTTGAACTCGCAAGCACGAGTGGATGGAATTGGTAATGTAGTGACTTCGAGCCTATCGAGTTTATTGGCTAATCCGAATTTGCGCCCCGAGTTGTTACGTGAAACAGAGTTAGGCGTGGAAGGTAAGTTTCTGGATAATAGGGTGAAGTTGGATTTCTCGCTTTACAATAGATCAGCAAGCGATCAGATCATTCAGCGAAGCTTGGATCCGGCCACGGGGTATTCTTCTACGTTTATTAACGCAGGTGAAATTCAAAACAAAGGAATTGAGTCGTCACTGTGGGTTACACCAGTGCGTGGCGACTTTACTCTGGAGGTTGGGGTAAACTTCACCAGAAACCGGAACAAGGTTGTTTCTTTGCCAGAAGGATCAAAGGAGATTCTGATCAATGGGTTTAGCAATCTGGCAAACTTTGCAATCGAAGGCCAGCCCTTAAACGTGATCAAAGGCACATTCGTTGAGAAATCGCCTGATGGACAATTGATCATTAACGAGGCCGGAGACTATAAACCGGCTAATGACATTGGCATCATAGCCGATCCGAATCCAGACTGGTTGGGTTCAGCTATGCTTAACATCTCGTGGAAAGGCCTCACATTCGGCACCCAATGGGACTACGTACATGGTGGACAGATTTATTCCTTCACTGCTGCTACTATGATCGGTCGTGGTGTTGCAAGAGACCTCGAAGACTTCGATCCGACCTTACCGCTTGTTCTTCCGGGCGTTCAAGAGTTGCGCGACGGGAGTGGCAATGTAACAGGATATACGCCCAACACAATTCCACTGACAACATCAGGTGTATTTTTTAGCAATACAATCATCGGTGGTGGGCCAGACGACCGTGGAGTGTTTGATGCTACCCGGGTTCGCTTCCGTGAGGTGTCATTGGGTTACACGCTTCCCAAATCAGTTACTTCCAAGCTGAGAGTAAATGGTATCAATATCTCCGTTATGGGAAATAACCTGTGGTTCCGTGCCATTAATGCTCCGAAATATGCCAGGGCTGATTTCGATCGCACCGCATTTGGCGCAAACAATGGTGCAGGGTTTGATTATCTCGGCGGACCTTCTGCTCGCAGGTATGGGGTTAATTTAAAAGTCACCTTCTAATATTGATTGAAAATGAAAGATATATATAAGAAAGTCGGATTTCTGTTTCTGTTCCTAATCGCTGCCTGCGATATGGACAGCGATTTGGAAAATCCTAACCTGATTACCGTTAATAACGCGGATGTTAATCTGGTGATGAACAGCGTTCAGTTAGATTTCGCGGATTTCTTTGCGAGTTCTCAGTCATTGGTGAATCCGTTGGTTCGCCATGAAGCCATGACAGGCGGGTTCCGCTACCAAACTGCCAACACGCCCCAGGGGGCTGACGGAGTTTGGAGCTTGGCCTATGAAGATGTGCTTGTTAACGCGGATTTGGTTATCAAGTTGGC
>JBIIVI010000304.1:0-3997 GCA_044339555.1 Cyclobacteriaceae bacterium
CCACAGATTTTTTAGAAACAATGCTGCATCCGCCATAGCGCGAAATTAGTGGAATTTTAACATACGTAGATCCAATGTCGTTTCCTCAAGCTCCTCTGCCATTCTCTCTTTTGGAGAGGAACGAGGTAACGTCATCAAAAAAAGGGCTTAAGGAAACGACATTAACCCGTAAATCATAAATCTGGCCGCAAACGCACAAACACCGGCTCACGAAACATGCCGTCTTTGGTGATTTGCGCGTAGCGCACCTCTGCTTTCAGGACGGGTTCGATCCAGATGCTCGTTTTCTCGTCCATGGCTTTCCGCGCAAACGGCTTTGGCGTGGTCTTTTGTTTCACCAGCAACCGGTGAATCTCCTTCATCATACTCTCATCGAAACCGGTTCCGACTTTGCCGCGGTAGTGCAAACCGTCAGGAGTGATTTCAGCAATATGCAAGCCACCAAATGTTGCACGGCGCTCACCCCGGCCCGGGTTGTAGCCGATAATCACAACATCGCGCGTGTTGCGGATTTTTACTTTCACCCAATCAGTGCTGCGTTTGCCGGGCAAGTATTTCCCGTCCGTTTTTTTTGCCATGATGCCCTCCAGTTCGTGCTCACGGGCCGCTTGCAAGAGCGCTGCGCCTTCGGTGAGCCACTCGCTGACGCGGAAGGAAGTGCCTTCCCGAAGGGCGTCCTGCAGCCAGGTCTTTCTGCGCAACAGCGGCTCTTGTAAGATCGGCCGCCCATCCAGATAGAGGCAATCGAACAGATAACACACAACCGGGTGTGCTTTTGCAGCTTTCTGAATGGCCGCTTCGCCAGTCGTCATGAGCCGATGAATCACTTGTTTGAAATCCGGACGGCCGTGTTTATCCAGGCAAACAATCTCACCATCGAACAGTCCGCAGGTAGCTCGAAATGCCTTCTCGCCCACCTGCAACTCGGGAAACTGTTCGGTGATGTCGTTGTAGTTACGGGAGCGGATGCGCACGCGGCCATCTTCCAATGTAATCAGCGCCCGGATGCCATCCCATTTCACCTCGTACAAATATTCGTCCTGCACCGGTAACTTGTCGGACGCGTCTGCCAACATCGGCTCCACCACATCTTGCAGATAATTGATTTGCATGAAGTCAATGCGCTCCAACAACCACTCTTTCTGCTTGATCTTGTAAATGCGGTACTCGCCATTTACCTCTTTGCTGTTCAGGCGAAAGTAGAAGCCATCTCTCTTTTCTTTCGTGATGGCGTACTTGCCGGTCGAATAAATCCACATCTCGCCAGCTCCGTATTGGCCCTTCGGGATCACGCCATCAAAATGCAGGTACTCAATGGGATGGTCTTCGGTTTGTACAGCCAGTCGTTTCACGCCTGGGTAAGGCGGCAAGCCCTTTGGCACGGCCCAGCTTTTCAACACCCCGTCCTGTTCCAGTCGCAAGTCGTAGTGCAGGTGCGAGGCATGGTGTCGATGAATCACGTAGCGGTTGTTGCCATCGGAAACTGGAGCACCGGCCGGCTCCGGTGTTTTGCTGAAGTCGCGCTTGGCTTGGTAGCTTTTGAGTTGTTCGGGAGTTTTGTGCTTGCGCGAAACCGGAAGTGCGCGGGCGGGAGTGGTTTGGCGATGCGTGTGCAACGCCACAGCATACGCGTCAATCCCCTCCCATGCGTCACCATCTGCTTTCACTTTCTCGATAGCCGTACGAATGGTAAATCCATGAGGGTTTTTGGTGCGCCTCAGCTCCGCCCAGGAGAGTGGCATCGACACCGGTGCCCCCGGTCGGCCCCGTAAACTGTAGGGCGACACAATACTTTGGCCCGAGCGGTTTCGATAAATGTCTACCAACACACGCCCCTGGCGCGCTTCTTTTTTAAGATGCAGCGTAACTGCCTTACCATTCTGTTCCACAAAGGGTTTGGCGAGTGCTTGCGCTGTTTCAAACACGGTAGTGAAATCCCATTTCGGCTCCAACGGGCAACACAGGTGTACGCCCTTGCCACCCGTAGTTTTCACAAACACATGATAACCGAATTGTTCCAAGTGGGCGCGCAATCCATCGGCAATCGGAACCAGGCTCTCGAATGGATACCCTTCCGGGGGATCCATATCAAAGACCATGTAGTCCGGGTGATCGAACTGCGGCTTGCGGCTATGCAGTTGGTGCAATTCAAGGGCCGCCAAGTTGGCCAGCCACACCAGCGAGGCCGGCTCTGTAGCCACGATGTAGTCTTTCTTTTCTTCTTTCCCGAGAGTGGCGAATTCCAGCCAATCGGGTGCCCACTCGGGCCGATTCTTTTGGTAGAATGTCTCGCCCTCAATCCCATCCGGAAAGCGAATCAGCGTAAGCGCCCTACCCTTAATGTGTTGCAGAATGGTGGGCGCAATACCCAGGTAGTATTCGATCACCTCCGCTTTCAAAATGCCCTCGGACGGAAAAAGTACCTTATCCAGATTGGAGAGCTCCAGCTTGCGCTTGCCGATGGTAACCCACTGCGATTTCTTTTTCGCCATCAGGATTAATCCGTTACATCGCCCTTGCGCTTATTTGAAAGGAAGATCAAACCGACAACAAACGTAATTGCCGCAACTACGATTGGATACCACAATCCCGCCAGAATATCACCGGCTGGGTTGCTCGTGGATTTGCTGAGTTCGAACAGCGAGGCCGCGAGAAAAGGAGTAAGGCCGCCAAAGATGCCGTTGCCGATATGGTAGGGCAGCGACATAGACGTATAGCGAATGCGTGTGGGGAACAACTCCACCAAAAAGGCAGCAATCGGTCCGTACACCATCGCCACCAGCACCATCTGCACAAAGATGAGCGCCACCATCATAAATTGTTGATCGCGACCCAGTACTACTTCGCGTTTGGTTTCAATCACTGTGCCGCGTTGTTCTTTTTGCAATTCCACCACTTTATTCTCATTCTCGAAAAATCGCTCTTGCGTAATGATCCGCAGCGTGTCGCCTGTTTCGGAAAATGAAGTTTGACGTTGGATGGATCGGCCTGCAACGATCTCCTGCTCGGCCGGGACCTGCGAAATGTCGTGCATCTTTTGGTAAATCGGGCGGTACAACAGCACCGCCAGCAGCATGCCGCCTAACATGATATACTTGCGCCCGAGCGTATCGCTCCACGACCCGAATACAATAAACAGTGGGGTGCCCAGCGCCAATGCGATCGCCAACATTTGGTAGGATTGCACGAACTCAATGCTGCAAGTTTTTTGTATAAACGATAACGCATAGAATTGACCGGTATACCAAACCACCCCCTGGCCCGCAGCAGCACCAAACAACGCAATGAGCACCAGAAACAGATTTTCCTTTTTACCAAAACTCTCGCGGAGTGGATTTTTTGAAATCTTTCCCTCCTTCTTGATTTTTAAAAACAAAGGCGACTCTTGCATGCGCAACCGAATGTAGACCGACACACCCACCAGCAAGGCCGACAGGATAAACGGCACACGCCAGCCCCACGCGTTAAAATCCTCTACCCCAATCGACTGTCGGACACCGAGGATTACACCAAGCGATACAAAAAATCCAAGCGTGGCAGTGGTTTGAATGAAACTGGTATAAAAGCCGCGTCGGGCAGCCGGTGCATGCTCCGCTACGTAGGTGGCTGCTCCGCCATATTCGCCTCCGAGTGCCAGCCCCTGCAACAATCGCAATGAAACCACCAGAACAGGCGCAAAAATACCGATCGACTCGTAGCCCGGCACCAGGCCAATGGCAAACGTGGAGCCCCCCATCAGCACAAGCGTAACTAAAAACGTGTATTTGCGACCCACCAGATCGCCCAGCCGCCCGAACACGAGCGCACCAAACGGGCGCACCACAAAGCCCGCAGCAAACGTGGCCAACGTAGAAAGGAATGCGGCAGTTGGATTCTCCTTGGGGAAAAACTGAGTAGAGAGAATGGTAGCCAAGCTACCGAAAATGAAGAAGTCGTACCACTCAATGAGTGTGCCCACAGAGCTGGCGAGGATCACAGAACGAAGCTGTTTTTTCTC
>JBIIVI010000305.1:0-3983 GCA_044339555.1 Cyclobacteriaceae bacterium
TACTGACTTTATTCTGAAGCCTTGGCAAAATGAAAAACTGATTGCCACCATCTCCACGGCGATTCGCCTGAAGAAATCCTATAACGAAGTCGATAAGCTAAAGAAAGCCAAGCAACTTCTGGAAGAACAAATCAGCCAACCCTTCCGCGACATTATCGGCACCAGTCCGGTGATGAAGGACGTATTTGCTCTCATTGATAAGGTGGCCAAAACCGATGCCAACATTCTGATTCTGGGCGAAAACGGAACGGGTAAAGAACTCATTGCCCGCGCCATCCACCAGAAATCGCTTCGCAAAGACAACTCGTTTGTGGCGGTAGACATGGGTGCGGTAACAGAAACGCTGTTTGAGAGCGAACTTTTTGGTCACAAGAAAGGCGCTTTTACCGATGCCCGCGAAGACCGCCCAGGTCGTTTTGAACTCGCCAACGGAGGCACGTTGTTTTTGGACGAAATCGGCAACCTGAGTATGGCTTTACAGAGTAAACTGCTCAGTGCCTTACAATCGCGGCAGGTAACGCGTGTCGGGGCGAACCAAGCTCAAGAGGTAGACATCCGGCTGATCTGCGCTACGAATATGCCACTGCACCAAATGGTGAAAGACGGCCGCTTCCGGCAAGACCTGCTCTACCGCATCAACACCGTTGAAATTGTGATTCCGCCTCTGTGCGAACGAGTGGAAGACATCCCGATGCTGGCTGATCACTTCCTCACGTATTATAGCCGCAAGTACCGCAAAGAAGCAAACTCCATTGCGCCCGAAGCAATTGTGAAGTTGAAGAAATATCCCTGGCCTGGTAATGTGCGCGAATTGCAACATGCCATTGAGCGGGCGGTCATCATGGCCGATTCCGCGACCTTACAGGAAAGTGATTTTCTTTTTAGTCGCAAAGGTCACGAACAGATGTCGGCCGATACGCTAAATCTGGACGAAGTAGAAAAGGCTGCAGTCGCCAAAGCCATTCAACTGCACAATGGCAACATCTCTAAGGCGGCCGATGAACTTGGATTAACCCGCGCCTCCTTGTATCGCAGAATGGAGAAGTATGGACTTTAAGTTCAATTGGCATTCGCCACTTGTTACCCGAATCGCCATTCTCTCTGTTACGATTTTCGCTTTTGCTTTTTCGATTCTCAAACCGTTGGAAGTGTACGTTATTGTACTACTGGCCGTGGCGGTTATTTTTCAAATCAATCAATTGATCCAATCCATTGAAAGGACAGATGCCCCGTTGATGTCGTTGATGGACTCAATCCAATTCGATGAAAGTAGCCTCACCTTCTCTACAAGTCAGGTGGATCCCCAGGCACAAAAATTCGTTGGCCAATTAAACCAAGGGCTTCAACGGTTGCGGCTCGCACGAAAGGAAAAAGACTCCGAATACCAGTTCTTCAAAAACATTGTTCAATACATCGGCATCGGCATCCTCACGTTTCAAAAAGACGGCACCATCCAAATCATCAATAGCGCAGCCAAAAAGCTATTAAGGATCACCAAGGCCGAGCACATGAACGACTTGCGCGATGTGAGCGACTCATTGGTAGAAGCTTTTTTGAAACTAAAGACCGGAGGCCGGGAACTAGTAACGCTGAAAACCGGAGAAGAAACCAATCAGCTTTCGGTCTACGCCATTGAACTCACACTGCGCAACGAAGAGGTCAAGCTTATTTCCATGAGTAACATCCAAACGGAATTGGAAGAAAAGGAAATGGAAGCGTGGCAAAACCTGGTCCGTGTACTCACCCACGAGATCATGAATTCGGTGACGCCTATTTCATCGCTGGCTGGCATTGTGGAAGATGAAATCCGGCAGCACATTCAAAAAGACGAAGCCATTATTCAAAGCGACCTGCCGGACATGCATTTGTCGGTACAAACCATTAGCAAGCGCAGCAGTGGACTTATTGCATTCGTGAAGGAATTCCGGAGTCTTACTCATGTACAGAAGCCGAAATTGGCCACTGTTCATGTACAGGAGTTGCTTAACGAAATCGTACTCTTGCATAAAATGGAACTGGCCAATCGGAGCATTCAGGTGCAGGTGGTGATGGAACCGGAAACTCTCACCATTCAAGCGGACAAAGCCATGATCGAACAAGTGGTTATCAATTTGGTAAAAAATGCCATGCAGGCGTTTGACGATCAACCCGAGAAATACATCCGCCTACACGGTCATACAGACGAAAAAGGTAACGGCATCATTACCGTAGCTGACAACGGACCCGGCATTGAGCCCGAAGCACTCGAAAAAATCTTCATTCCGTTTTTTTCCACTAAAAAAACAGGTTCCGGTATCGGCCTTAGTCTTTCCAAACAAATCATGCGTATGCACGAGGGCCGTATTACGGTAAAGTCGGAAGTAGGCCAGGGCACCGAATTTTCGCTTCGGTTTTAAAAAGTATTGCTTAGCTTTAAGCCGTTTTTAGCAACTGCCATGCCCGAAGTCCAGAAGAAAATCGCCTCCATACTAATTGATAAACTCGGAATCCCGGAAAGTAAAATCACCCCAGACGCCAGCTTCGTAAAAGACCTTGGAATTGACTCCCTCGACTACGCAGAACTGGTGATGGAGTTTGAACAAACCTTCGATATAAAGATTCCCGATGACGATGCCGAGAAAATGCAAACCATTGGTGAAGCAACCGACTACATTCGCAGTAAAGTCAAAGCTTAAGAAAGTTCGTAGTAGCTACAAAACCGCTTCATGGTGGCGGTAGCAACCGGTGAAAGTGGCTGCAACGCCTCAATATTTTGGAGAGGTGCATAATACCAACCGTGAATTTGATGGTTCCAAAAAGTGACGTACTGCGTATAATGTATCAGCAGTACATCCAACTCGTAAATCTCATCCCCTTCCTTGTCGTACAAACCGGTAAACTGCAATAAGATATGATGTGGCTTGTGCAATTCGCCCTTTTCGCACTCGATGGAATGTAACCGCATCAATAGCCGCGATTCGGTATTCCAGGCTTTAAATTTAATTTTACGGGGCTTGAGTAATTCCATGCGGCTGAACGATGAGCGAAAATAAAATATTCTTCATTATCAATACCAAATCAGGGGTCGGCTATCATGCCGCAGTGGAAGGCCGGATTATTGACGAATCGGTGCGCTGGGGTTTTGAATGCGATTTGCAGTTTACCCAATACCGTGGTCATGCCACCGTATTGGCGCAACAGGCAGTGGCGGCCGGGTATACGCGTATTGTGGCAGTTGGGGGCGATGGCACAGTAAATGAAACAGCTCGCGCTTTGGTGGGCACGCGGGCTGCATTGGGAATTTTACCCAAAGGTTCTGGCAACGGACTGGCTCGCCACCTCGGCATAGCCATGGATTTCAAAAGAGCCCTGCGCCAACTCTTCGAGAGCCATGTAGTTGTTATCGATACCATGACGATCAATGACCAGCTATCGGTGAACGTTTCAGGGGTTGGCTTTGACGGCCATGTGGCGGGCGAGTTTGGCAAAAACGGAAAACGTGGGTTCTGGAATTACTTGCGAATTGTAATTCGCGAGTTCGTGCAGTTCAAGGCTTTTCCATTTTCCATGAATCCGGCCCACCCTGCCCAAGATCAGTCCGTCTACATGTTAAGTTTTGCTAACTCCTCGCAGTTTGGCAACGATGCCCGCATTGCTCCGGAGGCTTCCATTCAGGATGGGTGGATAGACGTAGTGGCGATTCCCACGCTTAGCCTGTGGCATGCGCTGCGACTACTCGGACAAAGCTGGCTTCGCAAGCACGATACCGCCCTTGCACCTGTGCAAAAAATTCGTGAGGCCACATTAGAGCTTCCTGTCGCGATGGCCTATCATTTAGATGGTGAACCGCATTTGCCCGCCCGCAGTTTCGTCATCCGGGTTTTGCCTGGATCACTCCATGTGCTGGTTCCCAAACGAGCAAAACAGATTTGATGCTATAAAAGGGAGACCGTTTGCTTTCTGCGCGGCACTGACTCTGCGCCGGCTAAAACCAACTTAAATGA
>JBIIVI010000340.1:0-3398 GCA_044339555.1 Cyclobacteriaceae bacterium
ATTACCCAGGTTAGCGGCCACAATTACCCAGCCCCAAAAGAGGTAGTAAAAAGAATTGTCGCGCACGTTGCCCTTGGCCTGATTGATCATGGATTGGATCAGCTCCAGGCTCTGCTGTGGGCTCAGCTTATCGTTTTCGGTATTCATATCCGTATTAACGACACAAACATAAAGTAGTTTATAATATAAACCAAAATTTCGCGGGATTTTTTAGAATCATGGAAATTTCCGTTGAAACGGCCATTTCAATCCCTATCTTTCCATCTACCAAACCCAAACTTCTACTTGTATGAAGAATCTCCTGGCCTGTTTATTCTTGCTGATTGGTTCGGTCGCGGCTGCCCAGCCCGAAATCAACCGATTGGAAAAACTCAAAACCGAAGCAGCGGCGGAGGTGGAAAAAAATGCTGTGCTCGGCCAGCAAATCAATGACATGCTGTTCAGTTTTTCTGAACTCGGCTTTCAGGAATGGGAGACGTTTAATTACCTCACCAACCTGCTTGAGAAGCAAGGATTTAAAGTGGAGCGTGGCGTAGCGGGCGTGCCTACGGCATGGATAGCCAAATGGAGTTACGGGTCCGGCAAGCCGGTGATTGCGCTGGGCTCGGATGTCGATTGTATTCCCAAGGCCTCGCAGAAGCCCGGCGTGGCGTATCACGACCCGATTGTAGATGGCGCACCCGGGCACGGCGAAGGCCACAACTCCGGGCAGGCGCTGAACATCATCTCTGCGCTCGCGCTTAAAAAAATTATGGAACGCGAGAAAATCTCGGGCACCCTCATGCTGTGGCCTGGCATTGCCGAAGAATTGGTGGGCACAAAAGCGTTCTACATTCGGGCCGGCTACTTTAAAGATGTGGATGCGTGCATCTTCACCCACGTGGCAAATAATCTTGGCGTGGGCTATGGCGATGCCGGCTACAATGGATTGGTATCTGTGCGATTCAATTTCGAAGGTTCCGCTGCGCATGCTGCGGGTGCTCCGTGGCGTGGCCGCAGTGCGCTGGATGCGGTGGAGTTGATGAACATCGGCTGGAATTTCCGGCGCGAGCATTTGGAACTTACCCAACGCTCACATTACGTTATTCCCGATGGTGGAGATCAACCCAACGTGGTGCCATCGAAAGCCGCGGTCTGGTATTACTTCCGCGAGCGCACGTACCCGGATATTAAAAAGTTGTTTGATACCGGTTTGAAGATTGCAGAGGGTGCTGCTCTGATGACGGACACCAAGTTCACGTATGAAATTCTGGGCTCGGCATGGCCGGGGCACTTTAACAAACCCATTGCGGAAGCCATGTATGCCAACATCAAGAAGGTGGGCTTGCCCACGTGGAGCGCAGATGATCAATTGCTGGCCAAGGCTACACAAATCGAAATGAAGGCACCCAAAATTGAAGGACTCGCCGCCAAACTTGATACCATTGGCTTGCCGGCTCCCACCGGTTCGGTAAATGTCATGGGCCGTCAATTGATGTCGATGGGTGGGGGCTCAGACGACATTGCCGACATCAGTTGGTCGCTGCCTACTGTGGTGTTGCGCTATCCATCCAACATTCCCGGATTGCCCGGCCACCACTGGAGCAATGCCATCTCAATGGCAACACCGATTGCGCATAAAGGAATTGTGTATGGCGCCAAAGCGGAAGTCATGACTTTGCTGGATATGATGCTGCAACCGGAAATCATTGCCAACGCGTGGACGTACTACCGCGAGGAGCAAACAAAAGATCAGAAATACATTCCCCTGATTGGCGAAAAAGACAACCCGGCTATTTATTTGAATAAGAAGATCAGCGATGAGTTTACGCCCAAGCTGAAACCCTTCTATTACAATCCCGCTAAATACAAAACCTATTTAGACCAGCTCGGCATTGTTTACCCTACCGTTAAACCCGAGCAGCGCGAGGCTATTCAGAAACTGGATGAGAAATCAAAAAAGTAAAGCAGTTTAGCAACATGTTCACCGGCATTATTGAAGCGATGGGTGTGGTACAAAGCATCACGCCCGAAGGCACAAACCGGCACTTTGAGATTGAGAGCCCGGTGAGTCATGAACTGCGTGTAGATCAGAGCCTGGCCCACGATGGTGTATGCCTTACTGTAACACGTGTAGCGAACGGCAAGCACTGGGTAACCGCAGTACAGGAAACGCTGGTGAAGTCTGGTCTGGGGCAACGCCACGTGGACGACCTGGTAAATCTGGAACGTTGCATGTTGGCGAACGGACGATTCGATGGCCATATTGTTCAAGGCCACGTAGATCAAACCGGGTGTTGTGTGTCTGTGAAAGATCTGAACGGCAGCTGGCTGTTTGAGTTTGAATATGATGCGGGCTTGGGTAACCTAACAGTGGAAAAAGGGTCCATTTGTGTAAACGGTGTGAGTCTGACTTGTTTTAACTCCGCTGCAGGTCGGTTCTCCGTAGCGATTATTCCGTACACCTATGCGCACACCAATTTTCGTTCATTGCGTGCGGGCGATACGGTAAATCTGGAGTTCGACATTGTAGGCAAATACGTGAAACGTTTGCTGGAGCGATAAAATATACCGCTGCCGAAAAGCGGTAACTTCACTTTCAATTCAAAAACCAAAAAGCGATGCTAGATCAACTTGTAAAACTTGTAGAACAAAACGCGGGCAAGGCCATCATTCAAAACGATGCCATCCCCAACCAGTTTAACAACGCCGCCATTCAGGAAGTTGCCGGTGGAATTTTTAACGCGCTCAAGGGCCAGGTGGCGCAGGGCAACATGAACGATGTAGTGGCTATTTTTCAAAAAAGTGGTTCAGGTGCGGCCCTCGCCAATAACCCGATGGTAAAGCAGATGGTGGACTCCATCGCCAAAAACATTGCATCTAAATTTGGAGTGAGTCCGCAGGTGGCTTCCAGTGTGGTGTCTGGCCTGCTGCCTACGGTGATGAATCAGTTCATTCAAAAAACGAACGATCCGAAGGACGCATCGTTTGATCTTACCACGATGATGCGCCAAATGAGTGGCAATAGTGCTTTGGATCTGGGCAGCTTGATGGGGCAGGTCGCCAGTGGCAGCAAAGGCAGCCCATTAGGCGGATTAGGCGGTATGCTGGGTGGGATGTTTGGCAAAAAGTAACGCGGCACACCGTGTCAAGATAGGGGAGTCTGCGACACTGGCGATTGCCACCTCCGCCGCAAGTATTTTATGGCCAAGAATCCGGCAGCTCCGGCAACGATCCCCACACACGCACCAGCCAGGAGATCAGTAAGGTAGTGTACCGAGAGGTACAGCCGTGTAAAGCTCATCAACGCGGCCCACAGAAAAAGCCACCGAATGCCTCGCAGCGTAGCACCAACCGCCAGGGTAAGCACGGTAGCAAGGGCAAAAGCATTAGCCGCATGGCTGGAAGCAAATCCGTAC
>JBIIVI010000035.1:0-18232 GCA_044339555.1 Cyclobacteriaceae bacterium
GTTTATTGTGCCCTCCGTGATGCTGTTGTACGGAGTTGATAGTCGCATCAACCAAACCCGACTGGACGATCGCACTGTGATTGCCGACATGGTGAGCTTCGGCAAAGCCTACCACTTTGCCCAGCAAATGCTGCCGTGCGTGCCGGATAGCACGTTGTTTGGCTATACGCCTCGCGAATTGGAGGGCTCGAAAGAATTTGAAGATCTTATTTGGAAGCGAATGATTGAGGACAACATCTTGTTTTCCACCAGCCACATCACTAAACAGAAGTACATTCAAGAGCGCCCCAAGACGACCGAAGTGGGACCGGAATGTCCGGGCCGAATCGGCACGTGGGTAGGCCTGCGGATTATCGAAGCCTATAAGAAGCAAAACCCGAAAACCACCTTGCCCGAGTTGATGGCCTTGCCGGATGCGGCTATGATTTTCAAGGAATCCAAGTATCGGCCGGGCTAATCTGTGAAGTAACCGGGTTCATACTATCGCGCATCAACGAGTTTACTAACTTCATCAGTTCCCGCTCATAAACACGGCATTGCCCATCAGCATCTTTCCGTTTTCCCAGAAGGCGCGGAACAGTGGGTTATCAACCAAATAGACTACCTGGCCGCGCCCTTTGTCCTCCACACCAAATACGAGGGTGTTTTCGAGCGATGTGTTTACGCGAGCACCGGCAAATCCGAGCAGCGGCTTTTGCTTACCGCGCAGCGTACCCACATTCCAGCCGTCATCCAGGTAGTTGTACCGGAGTGTATTGGTACGGAGCGAGTAGTAAGCATCACCGAGGCCAAATGACAATGGATGCGTTTTGTCGAGCGCAACTTTATAGATCGCACCAAAAATCGATTCGCTTAACTCTTCGCGTTCGGCGGCACCGTATGCCAGCAAATCCTTCTTATCGTTGTCAGATTTTTTCTTGTCGTCTTCGCTTACGCGCTTCAGTGCAAATCCTTTCTTCTCCGCGAAAGCGTTGTTGGCGCGCGCCACGAGCACCAGCTTGCCACCATCGGTTACCCAACGGGCAATCATCTCAACAGTTCCCTCGTCAAAAAGCCGGTAGTTGCCATCGGGCACAATCAACACCGTGTATTTCCACAAATCAATATCCCGGAAATAATCGGTGCCCAACACGGTAACGGGATACTTCAGTTCCTGCTCAAAAAAATGCCACGCTTCGCCATGGCTCAACGAAAAGGTTTGATCGCCACCCAGCAACGCCACTTTCGGAGGCTTTACAAAAACAACACCGGACGACCCAAAATCCTGGCCGCGATCTACGTAACCGGTTGTGGCCGCCACCCACACGCGGCTATGTTCGGTTGCAAGCTGCTGTACCGTTTGATCGAACTGCGCCACCGTTTCATTGTTCCTTCTGGTTACGATCAACGTTCCCGCCTCGTAAGATTGTCCGTTTAGCGTAAACGGATTCTTGTTGCTGCGCACGTGGATGCCGCGTTGCAACAAGGCGCCCAAGAAGGTGACGTCTTTGATGCTTTGATAGCGAAACAAATAGGCGTAGGGTTTAGTAGCTGTGCTGTTGGCAGCGATCGCAGCGGGAGGCACCGGTTTGGCCGGCTTTAAAAGCTCCGGCAGCGCAAATGCCTTGAGCCCTGAGCCATAAATCAGATTCCATGCGGTGATGTCGTAGGTGAGCGAGTCGGTTAACTTCGAAGCGGGCTCGAAAACCGTGGTGAGCAATTTGCCTTTTGGCTGTGCTACTGAAATCACCCAGTCGTCAGCTGCTACGTTAACGGACGTGGTGGTTTGCGTGGCGAAATCAAAACCGCGGGTTGCTTTGGTGATTCCAGCCTGGCCATACTGAATCTGGTGGGCAGCCAGCCACGCGGCGAGTTGCTGCAACTTGTCGGCCGAGTTTGTTGCCCGCACTACATAGGTTTTGTAAGCAGCTGCCGGATTGGTGATTTGATCACGAAAGAACTTCTGGAATTCGTCTATCAGGCGGCTCGCATTTTTTGAGGCCACTTCAATGGTGGAGATTCCGGTGGTGTAGTGGTGTGTGATGCGGTCTTTTAGCGTGAGTGGATCGCCTTCGCGGGTGGTTACCACAAGCCCCGCACCAATACCGCCTTTTTCGTACGTCATGCCAATGGCGCCATTGTAAGTTGGGTAGGAGTCGCCATAACTGGGATAGAACAAATCAAAACGCTCTTTGGTGAAATACAACCAACCCTGCTCATCAAAGTAGCGTGCGTGGTTTCGGCCGATGAGTTGTTGCATCTCGCGTTGCCACTGGGTGATCACCTCGTGGTAAGGCTCGGCTGCCGGAGCGAAATAGTACGGATTGTTATAGCCCTGCTCATGAAAGTCAACGTGAATGTGCGGCATCCATTGGTGGTAAGCGGCCAGTCGGGCTTGCGATTCGGTTTGGGTAAGCCAGGCCCAGTCGCGATTCAAATCAAACAGATAGTGATTCGTGCGTCCACCCGGCCAAGGTTCGCGGTGTTCGCGTGCTTGCGGATCGCCATTGGCCGGCAGGTTGCCATATTGGTTATAAAAGTTTGCGTAACGATCGCGCCCGTCGGGGTTCAGGCAGGGATCAATAATCACCACCGTGTTCTTTAACCATTCTCGGGTTTGTGCATTTTCCGGGTTCACTAATTCGTACAGCGTTTTCATGGCGGCCTCCATGCTGTTGGCTTCATTGCCATGAACGTTGTAACTCAACCAAACCACGGCCACTTGCGTGTTCCCTGCCGTTCCGGCCATCAGTCCGGTGCGCTTCAAATGATCGGTGCGAATCTGCTCCAGGTTCAACATATTTTCGGGCGAAGCGATGACGGCATAAATCAGCGGCCGCTTTTCGTAAGTTTCCCCGTATTGAGTTACCGTTACTTGCGGGAGTTGCTGGTCCACATAGCGGAAGTATTCTACCACGCGGTGGTGTCGCGTAAACCGGTCGCCCAGCGAATAGCCCAAAAAGGCATCGGGAGTTTGAACCGCAGTCTGGCCAAATGCCGCCACCGATAGAAAAATAAGAAATAGAATTCGCATAAAATCAAAATGGATGAAACTGATAAAGGATAACAACTCTCGCCGTGGCGAAGAGATCTTTCGAGTGCTCATAAAGAATACTAAGGCAAAAGCCGCTTAAGTTGATGCTGGTGGTGGATGATGTGTTCGGCAAAGAACGTCATGCCTTGTTGAACGTTGATTCGGCCTGCTACCGGGTGTTTGTAGATTCTACGTTTAATCAACGCACCTGGAATGGTCTCCAGTAAACCCTTCAATTCAGTACGCACCAAATCCCAGTCCATGGCAAGGGCTTCAAGCGCTGGGTAGCTGGGGGTTCGCTCCACTACCAGTTTCGGTGCCTGGTAGCGCAAGGGTAGCCGCTGCGAAATTTTAAATACCCACATGCGCACATCTTGCACCCAGTTGGTATCCGTGGTTTCCTGTATGCCGAGCACTTTCTTTTTCATGTACTGCACCGAAAGTTTTTCGGAGGTAATGAGATGGGCCAATACCTGATTAGCCGACCATTTTCCGGAAGGCGCTTGGTTGAGTTGTTCCCACGTATACTTTTGGAGCGATGCCATGAAGTCGGCACGCTGCTGCTCCAGCACTTCGAATTGATTGGCCAACACCTGATTCATGCTGAAATTTAAACCAATTTATCAGGCAATCAAACCCCACCCAAGAAGCGCTGGGCTCGGGGCAACAAGGTAATCGCTACCGGCAAACGGCCAACTAATTCGCCTTCTGCCTCTACCCAAAGCGGCACGCTGGATTCCCATCGTATCCGCGATGCCGTTCCATAGTGTACTCGGGGGTCTTTCACTTTTTTCTTTTGCTTAAGGGCTGGCAGGTACTTCAGAAAATCAACCAGCGTTACGTCACCGGCAATAAACGTGTTAAACTGCCCATCCGCGGCAAGCGCATCGGGTGCGACAAAAAGTTTGTTACCGAATGACTGCCCATTGGCCACAGCGCCAACCCGCATTTTGCCGGACCAGCTAAAGGTGTCGGCCTGGAACATAAGTGGCTGAGGACGATTGGCAAGAAATGTTTTTGCAATGGCTAAGAAGTAGGTGGCGAACGGACCGAGCGCACGCGAGCCCGTTGCCAGTCGGTGCACCACTTCCGGCCCCAGACCCACACTACATGCATTGATGAAATAGCGGGACTCTTTTTCGGTTTCGCCAAAGCGGATCTGCCCCACATCAATCAATTGTGGAGGCGCCAACACGCGCTGCCGCCAATCGGTATGGCGCACGTGTAAGTTTTGAAATCTCGCAAAGTCGTTTCCGGTACCAAGGGGTACCACGCCCAACACCGCATGCGAGCCTTGCGTGCTGCTGCGCACACCGTTGAGTACCTGATGCAAGGTACCATCGCCACCGGCCGCGAGTATCACTTGATATTCCTGATTGGCAGCAAGCAGTGCCAGTTCGGTAGCGTGGCCGGGTGCGAGTGTCTCCCACACATCTACGGTGCCGACCGTGGCCAATGCAGGATAGACATGCCGATAAAAACTGGCCTTCTTTCCAGAAACTCCATTTACGATGACGGCGATTCGCATGCTGCTTTTCGAAACATCGGGTAAGTTAGGGCTACAAGCAAATTTTATCTTTATTTCGCATCGTAATTTCCACCTACGTGCTGCAACTTTTTCGTGTGAATGACCCCTACCGGGTTTTTTTTCTACTTGTGCTACTGGTGGTAGGCTTCGTGCCGTTGCTTTTCATGGCACCCGTTCTAACACATCCCGTGTTGCACTCTTTTTTGGTGGGCGAGACGGCCAACACCAGATTACATTTCTATTCGGACATTATTGATAGCACCGCGCCTTTGGCCGCATGGGTATTTCAGGGGCTGGAGTTTTTGTTTGGCCGATCGTTGACGGCTCGCGGTTGGGTAGCATTAATGCTGCTTTTTTGGGAGGCAGCTTTTTTTGTTCGACTGCTGATCGCCAACCGCGTGTATCCCGATAGCACCTATGTGCCGGGTTTGATTTTCGTGGTGCTGTGTTTTTTGTCGTTCGATTTTTTTACAGTAACGCCTGCGTTGCTCGGCAGTCTTATGCTGCTGTTTGCAATCAATTTCTTGTTTCGTGAGATTGAGTTTCGAGAGCAACGAGATGAAACCATTTTTTTGGTTGGATTTTATTTGGGTGCGGCCACGCTGTTTCTTTTCTCTTATGTTGTCTTCTTCCTGGGATCGTTGGTGTTGCTGGTGGTTTATACCCGACTGACCGCGCGCAAGTTATTCTTGTTCCTGCTCGGTTTTAGCTTTTTACACATCCTATTCACGACCTACTATTTCTACCAAGGCACATTACCAGATTGGTGGGCGCACTTCTACCGCGCTAATTTCTCATTTGTTACAAAGGCCTACGTTAGTGGGCGGTCGTTGTTTTGGTTGGTACTGATTCCTTTCAGCTACCTGATTTTTTCGTTGTTCCTCATGAGCCGCGAGGCCCGTTTCACCAAATACCAGTCGCAGCTTTTTCAGGTGATGTTTTGGTGGCTGGTTTTTGCCGGGGTGGAATGGTTCATCACGCGCGAGCGCACCGCGCAGAGTTTCATCACCTTCCTGCCCCCTGTTTCCTACTTCATTAGTTATTACTTGTTGCTTATTCGCAGGCGCTGGATTGCGGAGTGGATGACTCGCCTTTTTATTCTTGCCGTGGCCGCCGGATGCTACTTACATCGTACCCGTTCGTTGCAACTCGTGGATTACCGCGCGTTGACGGTCACGGCACAGTCGCCGTTTTCGCCAAACGACCAAAAAGTTATGGCGCTGGCACCCGAGCGGGATTTCTATCAGCACCACCAGATGGGCGGAGGTTTTTTGGACGATCGCCTAACGGCTGATTTGTTAACAGCCGGGAATATGGAGCCCGTAGAGCGCCTGGCGCGGATGCTGACCAAAAACCCACCGGATGTTATCTGGGATCCAAGAAATCAACTAAGTGCATTATTTGTGCACTTGCCAGCTTTGGCCGCTACCTATCAACGCAAGGGTGATCGGTACTACCGGCAGACTAATCCAGCTATTTCGAAATAGAAAACGGACTCACACTGAACTCCAAAGAGGATGGAGAGATTAACAACTGATTTTATCTACGCGTTTGGTGTGGCGCCCACCTTCGAAGGGAGTTTGCAGAAACGCAGCCAAAATCTTTTCGGCATCTGGCTTTGAGATAAAACGAGCCGGCAGGCACAAGACATTGGCGTTGTTGTGTTGGCGTGCCAAACGGCCCAGTTCTTCCGTCCAGCAGATGGCCGCGCGTACACCTTGATGCTTGTTGGCGGTGATGGCTACCCCGTTGGCGCTTCCGCACAGCAGTAAACCGAATGTGTGCGCGCCGCTTTCCACTGCGCTGGCTACAGGGTGCGCAAAATCCGGGTAGTCTACCGAGTCCGCGTTGTGCGTGCCGAAGTCCTGTACAGTAAAACCTTGTTCGCGCAACCAGTTGGCCAAATGTTGTTTGTATTCAAATCCGGCATGGTCGGCTCCGATAGCGAGCGTGGGCTTCATTTCGTTGTTGAATTAATGACGAAGTGTAATGGCTAACTCATTGAAGGAACTACTCGTGCGATCTTTTCATTCTTAACAAATTTACGGAAACCAAGGCCCCCTTTTGCGGGGCCATTAATTACGCACCGGCTGTACCCGCACGCTCTTCGGCTTCCGCTTGTTTACGTTTGCTGCGCAGCACACCGGCCGATACAAAAATACTCACCTCGTACAGCACATACAACGGTACTGCAATGATGGTCTGGCTCAACGGATCGGGCGGAGTAATCAGGGCGGCCAAAATCAAAATCACAACCACCGCATGTTTGCGATAGGTGCGCATGAACTGGGGAGTGACCAAGCCGATTTTGGTCAGGAAGTACACCACGATAGGCAGTTGAAACAACAGCCCGCTGCCAAACACTAGCGCCACGATGGTTTGCACGTACGATGTAATATCAAACTCGTTTACAATCACATCACTGATCCTGTAGGAACTGAAAAACCAGATCGACATGGGGCACAACACGTAGTAGCCAAAGAGAATCCCCAGTGTAAAAAGAAACGTTACCCAAAAAACCGCACCGCGTGTTACCAGTCGCTCTTTGATGTGCAGGCCTGGTTTAATAAACCGCCAAATTTCCCAAAACACATACGGAAACGCCATGATTAACCCAATCACAAAAGCAGCCAAAAACTGCATCGTGAATTGGCCCGTCATGTAGCGACTTTGAATTTTGAAGGGAATTTCCTCTACACACAACTTATCTTTCGCGCCGGTCATTTCACCCAGTCGGCACAACGCCTGAAACGTGGGGAAACTCGGCTTGGACGGTGCAAACACGATGTTATCAAAAATCCACGGAGTAAATACAAACGCTACGATCATGAAAATCACAATCGCAAAAGCCGACCGCACCACGTGCCAACGCAGTTCCTCGAGGTGATCGAGAAAAGACATTTCTTTTTCTGTGGGATAATCTACCGGGTCTTGGTCGAGGGGCATGCGAACGGGCTTGGCTTACGCGTATAACGGAAATTTCTTCATGAACGTGTTTACCTTTCTCTTCACGGCTTTCAGGTGCTTTTCATCCAAAGGCTTTTGCAAGGCTTCGTCAATCAGATCTACCACTTTCAAAACGTCTTTTTCTTTCAAACCCCGAGTAGTGATGGCCGGGGTGCCAATGCGCATGCCAGAGGTAACCATGGGCGACTGCGTATCGAAAGGCACCATGTTTTTGTTGATGGTGATGTCGGCTTTGATCAAGGCTTCCTCGGCCAGTTTACCGGTCAGGTTTTTCGAGCGCAGGTCAATCAACATCAAATGGTTGTCGGTACCATCCGAAATGATTTTGTAACCGCGCTGCACGAATCCTTCTGCCATGGCTTTGGCGTTCTTGGCTACCTGCACGATGTAGTCCATGTACTCATCGGAGAGCGCTTCGCCAAACGCTACTGCCTTGGCGGCAATCACGTGCTCCAGTGGTCCACCCTGTGTGCCCGGAAACACGCCGGAGTCCAGAATGGAAGCCATCTTGCGCGGTTCGCCTTTCGGGGATTTCAGGCCCCACGGGTTGTCAAAATTTTCGCCCATCATAATCAATCCCCCACGCGGGCCGCGTAAAGTTTTGTGGGTGGTCGTGGTTACGATGTGGCAATGCTTCATAGGGTCGTTCAACAACCCACGCGCGATGAGGCCCGACGGGTGCGAAATGTCTGCCAACAGCAACGCACCTACGGCATCAGCCGCTTCGCGCAGTTTGGCATAGTCCCAGTCGCGGCTATAGGCAGAAGCTCCGCAGATAATCATCTTGGGCTTTTCCCGTAGCGCGGTATCCTTTACTTGATCGAAGTCGATCAAACCGGTTTCCTGCTCTACACCGTAGAAAGAAGGGCTGTATAGTTTTCCGGAAAAGTTTACCGGCGAGCCATGTGTTAAGTGGCCGCCATGCGAGAGGTCGAAACCGAGAATCTTGTCGCCCGGTTTTAAGCAAGCCAGCATGACGGCCGCGTTGGCCTGCGCCCCGGAATGTGGCTGCACGTTGGCCCATGCGGCACCGAAGAGTTGCTTCACCCGGTCGATGGCCAGTTGCTCAACTTCGTCTACCACTTCACATCCGCCGTAATAGCGTTTGCCGGGTAAGCCTTCGGCATACTTGTTCGTGAGCACCGATCCCTGCGCTTTCATCACTTGCGGGGAGGCAAAGTTCTCACTGGCAATCAGTTCGATGCCGTGTTCCTGACGCTGCTTTTCTTTTTCGATCAGATCAAAAACAAGTTTATCACGCTTCATGGAGGCTTGCAATTTGCGCCCAAAAATAGAACAGATACCCGAATAAAACGGGTTTTACCGAAACATTTCAAGCAACCCTTTCGGGCTTTCCTGCATCTTTACAAAAATGAGATGCACGCGTTGCTGTGCATCGAAACCCGGTGTATAAATTAAAACTCAACTCCATGATGAAATCTGTTGTAGTCGGTTTGTTGCTCCTTCTTGCGCTAAACACCGTGGCCCAGAAACCCTACGTCACCTCCGATGGCGAGTTGATTCTGGGCTTTGCCAATATTGACCGCAATGGAGTGCGCGAGCCAAGTGTGCCACGCCTTACGCTGTTCTTCCACGGGCAGTCGCTGCTCCATATAGACCGCAGCAGTCGCTCGGGCTTTTTTACCGGGCTGAGCCTGCGCAACGTGGGGTTTATTTACGAGGAAAGTGATCTGATCCGCAAAAAATTCCGCACCTATAATCTCGGCATCCCAGTGGCGCTGAAGTTCGGGAACATGGATCGCACGTATGTGTACGCAGGTTACGAACTCGAAATCCCTTTTAACTACAAAGAGAAAACATTTGTAAGTGGCGAGAAGGTAGACAAGTTTAACAACTGGTTCAGTAACCGCGTGAACCCGATTAATCATACAGTTTTTGTGGGTGTGCGGTTGCCTTATGGTACCAGTCTTCGCTTTAAATACTACCTCACACCATTTTTCAACGAAGATTTTGAAACACTGGATGCGCTGGGCCAACGCCAGCGGCCGTACCAGAACTTCAACGCCCACTTGTTCTATTTTTCGATTGTAAAGATGATTACGAAAGGCAAGAAGCTGGAGGTGTTGGAGTAAAACCCACGGTGAGAAACTGAGCCCAGCCAGGAAACCGGGAGAGCGTTACTTGCTGCTTGTATTTCAATGACGCCAAAGCATTAACTTGGCGCCATGAAACGATCCGCCTTAGTTTTATTTTTGATCATCGGCTGGAGCGCATTGTGTGCGCAAACCCAAACCGGTAAAGCTTCTTTCTATGCCGACAAGTTTGAGGGCCGCACTACCGCCAGTGGCGAGAAATACAAACACAGTAAACTGACGGCCGCTCATAAAACCTTGCCATTTGGCACCAGGGTGCGCGTAACGAATACCGGCAACAGCCAGAGTGTAGAGGTGGTGATCAACGACCGCGGCCCGTTTGTGGAAGATCGCATTATTGACCTCAGCAAGTCTGCCGCCGAAAAGTTGGGTTTCATTAACCAGGGTTTGGCCGAAGTAAAGCTGGATGTTTTAGATGCGGGGGATGGCCGTGCCTCCGGCCAGATGTCGCCCATCGACAAAGTAAGCGTAGATGAGCGCGAGTTTTATGACTTTGAAATTGAACGCGAACTGCCCACCGGGTTTGGCGTACAAATCGGCACGTACCAGGAGCTGGTGAACCTGATGCGGTTGGCTGACAACCTAAAAAAATCCTATCAGAAGAAAGTAATCGTGCAAGTAAAAATTTTAAACGGGGTGAAGTTCTACAGCCTGATTGTGGGCTCGTTTAAAACACGCAAGAAGGCCGAAGATTTTCTGGGCAGTGTGAAGAAAAAATTCCCGGATGCGTTTATTGCGGATTTTGTGAAGATGAGATAAGAAATTGCCTATGCCCCTCCCCAGTAAGAAATTCGCCCTCGACTTGGGCAATAACAACACCCTGCTGGCCAATGAGCAAAAGCTGTTGGCCACCCAGCCATCTTTCATCGCCTTTGAGGAAGCTACCGGGCGTACGGTGGCGGTTGGGGCTGATGCGTACAAGATTTATGAGAAACATCCGGATAGCCTGAAAGCGATCAAGCCGCTGCGATGGGGTGTAATTGCGGATTATGACTCGGCCCATTCCATGATCCGTGAATTGGTAAAACGACATTGTCCTACGGCCTGGTGGGAGTCGTTCGATCATGTGATTTCGGGTGTGCCATTCGATACCACCGAAGTGGAGCGAAGAGCGTTGCGCCAGGCACTGGAGCAGTTTCGGGCACGCAAAACGCACTTGTTTTTTGAGCCATTGGCGGCCGCTACAGGTATGGGGTTGGATATTCGTACCCCCGAGGGCAAAATGGTAGTAGATATTGGGGGTGGCATCACCGAGATGGTGGTCATCTCACTTTCGGGTATTGCCGTTTTTCGGTCTTCAAAGGTGGCAGGTGATGCATTGACAGACGCACTACAAGATCACTTCAGGCGCGCACACAACCTTTCAGTAGGTTGGCGCACGGCGGAGCAGATCAAACAACAAGCTGGCCGGGTTCTTCCCGCGGTGGGTCGTGCCACAGTAGTGGTAAGAGGCAAAGATTTGATCACGGGTATTCCTGTAACCCGAACGCTTCCGGTAAACGAGTTAGCCACGGTGCTGGATGCGCCATTCCAACAAATTGAGACCGGCATTCTTCAAACGTTGGAAGTGTGCCCACCGGAACTGGCTGCCGACATTTATCAGCACGGCATTTACCTGACAGGCGGAAGTGCACTGCTGGGTGGCGTACCTGAGCGATTGCAGCAAAAACTGAAGTTGCCAGTGCGTGTGGATGCCCATCCACTCACCTCGGTGAGTGAAGGCGTGGCCCGCGCACTGCGTGAGCCAGCCCGTTTTGGCGGCGTATTATTTGAGTAGCCAGCTATTTATCATTCCCTACTAACTCTATCGAACTTCATTTTTCGATTGTCCCACGAACGGGCCCCGTGCCAATTTTGTTAGTTTGCTGGTACTAGCGTTTATGACAGTCTTCATTGGCTACGTAGCAGCCGTTTTTGTGGGAGTAGTGTTGGGTTTGTTGGGTGGTGGCGGCTCCATTCTTTCCATCCCGATTTTGGTTTACTTGTTCAACATCGAGCCGGTACTCGCTTCCGCCTACTCGCTTTTTATCGTGGGCACCACCAGCTTGGTGGGAGCCATCCCCAAGTATCGTGAACAGTTGGTGAGTCTGCGCACCGGCTTGGTTTTTGGAATTCCTTCCATCGCGGCGATCTTTTTTACGCGCAGTGTTGTTGTGCCCGCCATTCCGGACATCGTGATGCAAACCGACACGTTTGTACTGACCAAGCGCTTGCTCATTTTAGGTGTCTTTGCCTTGCTCATGCTGTTTGCTTCTGTGCCCATGATCCGCGGCAAGCGTGAGATTACCTCCCAGAATCGCAAGTTCCGCACCTTCTTGGTGATGGTGGAGGGAACGCTGATCGGCTTCCTAACAGGATTTGTCGGGGCCGGAGGCGGATTCCTCATCATCCCAGCACTGGTTTTCCTCACCGGCCTCCAGTTTAAGGCAGCCGTGGGTACTTCGCTTTTCATTATTGCCATCAACTCATTAATTGGCTTCCTGGGCGATGTACTAACCACCGCGATTGATTGGCAGTTGTTGCTTAGCCTTACCGCGGTAGCGGTCGTGGGCATCTTCATCGGCAACCATTACAGTCGTAAAGTCTCGCAAGTGCGTCTCCGCATGGCGTTTGGGTGGCTTACCCTGGTTACCGGAATCTTCATTTTGTTTAAAGAAACCGGTTTTTTTGGCTGAAAAAGCAGAAATAAAGTAAACCTTTAAACAAATTGCATAACTCTATCGTTTATGATAGCATTACTATCATAACTTGGAGTTAGATGACACTCACTTTTAAATTAAACGAGCGGCTCTTTCTGCGCGACCCGCAGCACACCGAGTTGGGTCGGAAGATCATTCTAAAAAGCATTGATCTGATTGATAGTCTTGGCTTCGAACATTTCACGTTTCGAAAGCTGGCGGATGAGATCGATTCTACGGAGGCGTCTATTTACCGTTACTTCGAAAACAAGCATCGCCTGCTGCATTACCTCACCGCCTGGTACTGGAGTTGGCTGGAGTTTCGGATTGATCTTTTTACCGGCACAATTCAAGATCCCAAAACCAAACTGAAAGAATGCTTGCGCATTGTAAGCGAAGAAAAAAAGTATGACCCCACCTTCGAGTTCATTAACGAGGAAGCGTTGCACCGCATCGTCATTGCCGAGATGGACAAAACCTACCTCACCAAGTGGGTGGAAGACGATAACAAAGCAGAGTTTTTTTTCGGATTTAAGTCGCTGTGCCAGAAAATCGCCAACATGATTTTGATGGTGAAACCCGACTATACGTTTGCGCGCTCGCTGGCCAGCACGCTGCTATTAACGACCAATCAACAACTGTTTTTTGCCGCCCACTTGCCTTCGCTGACGGACCTCACCGAAAGCGCACAACGCCATCCTTCATTGGATGTCTTTTTGGAGCAAATGGTTTTTGGCGCATTAGCAATAAAAGACTAAGGCATGTACTACACCGATCAAATCATACGACTCATTCGCGAATCAGCGCTGCTGCTGAAACACGAAGTAAACCTGGCCGACTTTCAGGGCCGCGAACTTTCTAACCGCGTCTATCAGGCGGACGAGCAAGAGGAATTCGAACGCGACCTGGTTGAAACAGGTAACAGCGTACGCATTTTGTTTTTGGAGTATACCGTTAGCGCGGCTGGGTTTGCCGACGTGTTGAAGACGCTGGCATTTCCGGTGCTGGTGTTTCACCAACAAAACGGAGCCTACCACCCCGAATTAGTATACGCGCACCATGGGCGCTTTCGCGTGATTCGCGTAGGCGAAAAGGAAAACGAAACCCGCGACTTTAGTGGCAGCGAACTGGCACCTTACTTAACCAACGATCAAATCCGTTTCTACGCCGTTACCGCCTACGACCACCTTGTAAGCGAGCCCTCGGTGGATGAAGCCGGCCACCACCACGAGATCTCGCCTGTTAAGCGGCTTTACAAATTGCTGAAGGCCGAGAAGAAAGACATTCTCTACATTTTGTTTTACGCTTTTCTGGTGGGGATGATCAGCCTGATCATTCCGCTTGGCATCCAAACCACCACCGAACTTGTTTCGGGTGGCGTGTTTTTCAGTTCGATCTACTTGTTGATCGGCTTGATCATTCTGGGCGTTTTTGTAACGGGCGCCATGCAGATTTTTCAAATCACGCTTGTAGAATACCTGCAGCGAAGGATTTTTACCAAGGCCGCCTATGAGTTTGCGTTTCGCTTGCCGCGGATGAAGAGCGAGGCGTTGTCCGGCGTGTACCCCCCGGAACTCGTTAACCGGTTCTTTGATGTGATGACTATTCAAAAAGGGTTGCCCAAGTTGCTGATCGATCTTTCTTCCGCCGCCTTGCAAATCTTTTTTGGCTTGCTGTTGATTTCGCTCTACCACCCCTTCTTCGTGTTCTTTGGCATCGTACTCATCACCACGCTAGTGCTGATCTTTACCTTCACGGGCCCGCGGGGAATGAGAAGCTCCATTCAGGAAAGCAAGTACAAATACAAAGTGGCGTATTGGTTGCAGGAGTTGGGGCGTGCGCTCAACTCCTTTAAAGTGGCGGGTAATACCAACCTGCCAATTCGCAAAACCGATTACAATGTAAACAACTATCTCAAGTACCGGAAGAATCACTTTGCTATTCTCGTCAGCCAATACACGTACATTATTTTATTTAAAACCGGCATCACGGCAGCCATGCTCATCATGGGAACCATTTTGGTGGTGGATCGCCAGATTACGCTCGGCCAGTTCGTGGCTTCCGAGGTCATCATCATCTTGATTCTGGCCTCGGTAGAAAAATTCATCACCTACATGGACGTTGTGTACGACATGCTCACGGCGGTCGATAAAATCGGGCACGTAACTGACATGCCGTTGGAAAAAAGCGGTGGCGTGGATTTGCCCGGCCCCATTGCGCGCCAGCCGTTTCATATCCGGGTTCAGAATCTCAACTACAAGTTTCCGGATACACACCGTTACACGTTAAAGGATGTTCAGCTTCAGATTCGTTCGGGCGAACATGTCTGCCTGGCCGGCCCGGGCAGCTCCGGGAAGAGTACCCTTACGCAAGTGATTTCCGGGCTACACAGTAACTTCGAAGGCGCGGTAACGATCAATGGTTATTCCATTCGCGATCTGGATCTCACCAATCTGCGCGATCGCATCGCCAAAAACATTTCGCGCGAAGACATCTTTGACGGCTCGATCCTGGAGAACCTCACCGTGGGCAAATCGTTTGTAACGGTGCAAGATGCCATCTCGGCGTTGGAAAGAACCAAGTTGATCGATTGGGTGAACCAATTACCCGAGGGATTGAACACCCACCTGGTCAGTGGCGGAAAAGGTTTGAGCATGACGATCACCAATAAATTGATACTGAGCCGTTGTTTGGCAAAGAAGCCGAGCTTGATTATTCTGAACGATTTCTTCTCAAGCCTTCCCCGACAAGATAAGCTGGAATTAATGCAGATGCTGGTGGCAAACAACACCACGTTTACGCTGCTGGTTGTTTCCAACGACCCGATCATCATGGCGGCCTGCGATCGCATCATTTTGATGCAAGAGGGTCAAGTGGTAGGCGATGGTACTTTTCAGGATTTAGTAGGACGAAATTTGTTAACCGACTTTATCGATTAAGGTTATGCTGAAGATATCCCCGCACGAGATCGAACACAATATGCCCACGGATCGCCTGTATTCGCTCAAGGCATTAAATAGCCCATCCGCAAGCAAAACAGTAGCACGTTGGCTCATGGGCATGGGTGTGGTTTTTTTAATTATTATGTTCCTGCCGTGGCAACAGAACATCCGCGGCCGCGGAACACTTACCGCGCTCTCGCCGGCCAATCGCCCACAAACGGTGGAGTCTGCCATACCGGGCCGAATTCAACGTTGGCATATCCGCGAAGGGCAGTTTGTGAACAAGGGCGACACGATTCTCTCCTTGGCTGAAATCAAGGAAAAGTATTTTGACCCGGAGTTACTCCTGCGCTTACGCGAACAATTGAAAGCCAAAAGCAGCAGTCAGAATTCGAAAGATCTGAAAGCGCAGGCCTTGCGCAGGCAGATTACCGCGCTGCGCGAGCAACTCAAGGTAAAGCTGGAGCAGGCACGCGCGAAACTGGCGGCCGAGAAGGTGCGATTTGATTACGCTGAAAATCAATTTCAACGAAACAAAACCCTGTTTACGGAAGGCAACATCACGCTTACCAAGTATCAGGATATTGAGTATAAGTATCAGAGCAGCAAAGCCGATTACCTGAACGCTCAAATTGAACTGGATCGGGTGGATGCCGAGTATCAGGACAAGATCAGTAAGGCCGAATCGGATTTGAACAACACCTTGGCCGAACTTTTTGAAACCCAGGCCGACATTGCCAAGCTGCGCAACGAGTACAGCAACATGGAAATCCGCAATGAGCAGTACCAAGTGCTCGCCCCGCAGTCGGGGATTGTGGTGAAGGCGTTGAAGGCTGGTATTGGCGAAACCATTAAAGAAAACGATGCCGTGGCTACGATTATGCCAGAGGCGCAAGACTTAGCGGTAGCCATGTTTGTAAAAGCGATGGACGTGCCACTGATTGCGAAGGGCCGAAAGGTGCGGATTCAATTCGATGGGTGGCCTGCACTTCAGTTCTCGGGCTGGCCCAGTGTATCGGTGGGTACGTTTGGGGGAGTGGTGGAGGTGATTGACTTTGTGAACTCCAAGCCGGGTGAGTTCCGGGTGTTGGTTGTGCCCGACAAAGATGACGAACCCTGGCCCAAGCAACTGCGCATGGGCTCCGGCACAAAGGGCTGGGTAATGTTAAACGATGTGCGCGTGTGGTTCGAAATTTGGCGGCAGTTTAATGGCTTCCCCGCGAGCATCTACGAAGAGCCGGAAGATCCAATGACGGAAACCAAGAAGGAAATGGAAGACGAAAAATCTTCGGCAAGCGAAGGAGAAAAGTAAAGTGAAGACATTGCAAAGATTTGGTTCTCGGTGGCAGCTGGTGGTGTTAACCACGTGGCTGAGTGTGGCGCCACTATTTGCCCAGAAAAGCATGGACGTGGTGTTTCAGCTGCCTGACTCTGTCATTAGTTTTTCGATTGACGAGTTTTATAAAATCATTCTGGAGCACCATCCAGTCGTGAAGCAGGCACGCTTGTTGAACGAAGTAGCCTTGCAGGAAATCCGCATGGCGCGAGGCGCGTTCGATCCAAAACTGGAGTTCTTCTGGGATAAAAAAGAATTTCAGGATAAGCTCTACTACAACCGCCGGGATGCGCGCATTTATTTCCCCAGCCAATTTCCGGTAAACCCGAAAGTGGGGTTTTTGGATAACCGCGGATTGTTTCTGAACCCGGCAGAAACGATCCCGGGCGATCAGCAGCTCTATGCGGGTTTTGAATTTCCCATTGGCCGCGGCTTGGTAACCGATGAACGAAGGGCAGCGTTGCAGCAGGCCAAGCTGTATCAAAACATCGCAGCGGCCGATCAGATCAAATTGATCAACAAGGTACTGCTGTATGCAGCGAAAGATTATTGGAGTTGGTACCACGCGTATTACAACTTCCGCCTCATCAATCAAGGCGTTACGATCGCTTCTGAAATTTTTAGACGTGTTCGCGTTAATGCCGTGAATGGCGAAGCCGCCCCAATCGACACCGTGCAGGCTAAGATTACGCTGCAAACGCGCCTGGTGGAGCAGCAAGAAGCTATTTTGGAATTTCGCAACACCGGCATTATGGTTTCCAATTATTTGTGGGACGAGGCCGGAGAGCCCATCGATCTTTCGTTACGGATTGCACCTATGCTGGGCCCGACTGATGTTGCCTTGTCGCTGCAAACTATCAGCAGCCTCACGGATCAGGCACGCCAAAACCATCCGGAGTTGGTGAAGTTTCGAAACAAAATTGACCAGTTGGAAGTAGATCGGCAGTTGGCTCGCGAATGGCTCAAACCCCGGCTTGACTTGAATTACTCTATGTTGAGCCAACCAACAGGGCCCATTCGGGTAGACCCCTTAAATGATTACAAGCTGGGTGTTGACTTTTCGTTTCCGATTTTGTTGCGAAAAGAGCGTTCCAAATTAGAGCTTACCAATTTGAAGATTCGCGGAACCGAATTTGAACAATCCCAAACCGAGCGTGAAATTGTAAACGAAATTAACGCGGTTTTTAACGAGATCGTGAATACCGGCGTGATTATCCGCCAACAAGGAGAAATGGTGGACTTATACGATCGTTTGCTGCGGGCCGAGTTACTAAATCTCGAAAATGGGGAGAGCGATCTCTTCAAGATCAACATCCAACAGGAAAAACTGATCCAGAGCCAAAGCAAGTTCCTGAAAATGCAGGCGGTCTACGAGAAAGCAAAGGCTTCGTTATACTGGGCAGCCGGGGTGCGCAATTTGAATTTTAACGCAACCGGAGAGTAAGACTTTCTGTTGGATGACGCTTCCGCCACGAGGGTATCAATTATTACACTTAAGCTACATACCGTACTCGTTTGCCATTACTGAATATCGCATCACCCAGGTGGTACGCAAGAGTAATTACTTGCCCATATTCGTGCGTATTCCTTGGCTAGAAAAGTAGCATTGCCTCCGTTCTATTTACGGTGGGCACGGTTGCGCGCTGAATAGAGT
>JBIIVI010000307.1:0-3942 GCA_044339555.1 Cyclobacteriaceae bacterium
TTGCTGGGTCATGCGCCGGGCTTGCTCACTCCATTCGCGATGATCCAGCAGAACGCCCAAGTGCAGCAAGTTGGCGGCCATGACCGAATTGGAAGCGGGAATAACGTTGTCGAAGATTTCCTTTTTTCGCGCAATCAGGCGTTCGGACAAACTCGAAGTAAAGTGGAAGTAACCATCATGGGGATCAAAAAAATGATGCTGTACGTATTCGGTCCAGAGTTTCGCCTGGTGTAAATAAGGTTCATGAAAGGTTGTTTGATACAGTGTGATGTATGCCTGAATTAAAAAGGCATAGTCTTCCAGAAAACCTTCCGTGGTGCCGCGTTTGTTTTTGTAGCTGCGGAACAACCGGCCGTTCTCGATCAGATGAGATTCAACAAATTCCATGGCGCGTGTGGCTTGCCGGAGCAAGCTGGGGTCTTGCACATACCGGTAAGCTGTAGCAAGCCCTGCTATGGTCATCGCATTCCAGCCGGCCAATGTTTTGTCATCCAACCCCGGACGCACGCGTTGATTTCGGGCCGCCAGAAGTTTCGGCTTTTCCGCGGCTTCCAATTCCCAACCCGCTCCGTTTTTTCGAAACAGAATATTGCGACCATGTTCCCAGTTGCCGAGGCTGGTAAGCTGAAATGTATGCGTAGAGGCTGCACTTTTGCCCACCACCGCTTCCCACTCCGCCAAGGGCCAGGTGTAAAATTTTCCCTCCACACCTTCGCTGTCTGCATCCATGGCCGAGTAGAACCCACCGGAGGGGTGCGTCATCTCGTCCGCCAGCCATTGTGCGGTTTCTAACACAATTTTTCGAAACGCTTCATTCCGGGTGCAGGCGTAGGCTTCCGCGTAAAGCGCCAGCAGTTGAGCGTTGTCGTACAACATCTTTTCAAAATGAGGTGCGAACCATTCACCATCTACGGAGTAACGCGCAAATCCACCACCCAGCACATCGTACAATCCACCCGCGCTCATTTTTTCGAGCGTGAGGGTAACCATCTGCAAAGCTTCTTCATTTTTGGTTTGAGCGTAGTAGCGCAATAAAAATTGCCACACCGTGGGCATCACAAACTTCGGGGCTTTGTCAATGCCACCCCACGTGTAATCAAACCGATTTTTGATTTCCTGAAACATGGCATCCAGCGCACGGGCATTGGGCAGGGGCGTTTCCTGGCCGCGCGCAAACCGTTGGGTGTCGCTTGTGTTGAGATGTTCCGCCAAACTGGTGGCCGATTCGTTTATTTCCGTTCGCCGGGTTTGGAACGCCTGATGGATTTGCAGCAGCAGTTGACTCCAATTTTTTGGCGGGAAATAGGTGCCACCAAAAAACGGTTCTTGCCCGGGCGTTAGAAAAACGTTCAAGGGCCAGCCACCATTTTTTTTCATCGCCTGTACGGCATCCATGTAAATCTGATCGATATCGGGTCGTTCTTCTCGATCTACTTTGATGCACACAAAGTGCTCGTTCATGATCTGGGCGATGTCGGCATTCTCAAAACTCTCACGCTCCATCACGTGGCACCAGTGGCAGGCGGAGTAGCCAATGCTCACTAAAATCGGCTTGTCTTCGGTTTGGGCTTTTGCCAGTGCTTCGGCACCCCATTCATACCAATCTACCGGGTTGTAGGCGTGTTGCAGCAAGTAGGGGCTGGTGGCGTGAATGAGTCGGTTGGGCATCTGGTTAGTTTCGCCAAAATAACATCCCATTCACCGGAAAGGTTGCCATCGCTACCAGTCGGGTTTGTTCTTGTCTTTGGGCTTGGTGGCTTTGCGTTTGTTCTGTTGCAGGTACTGGATTTCCTGATTCTTCATGGCCTCCAGAATCATGCGCGCTTTTTGCTCGCTGATTTTCATTTCTTCCAGCTTCTCTTTCACCGAAGGCGGCAGCTCTTTATTTTCTTTTTGCTCGGTGGGCTTCTGCTGCTTTTCTTCTTTCTGCTCGCCGTTTTTCTGCTGCTCGTCTTTTTGCTCTTTCTGTTCTTGTTCCTTCTTATCCTTCTCCTGCTGTTGCTGATCTTTTTGTTGCTGATCCTTTTTCTCTTGTTCTTTCTTTTCCTGCTCCTTTTTCTGCTGATCCTGGTTTTTCTGATCGTTATTTTTTTGCTGATCGTTTTTCTGCTGGTCTTGTTGATCTTTCTTTTGCTGATCTTGGTTTTGCTTCTGTTCCTGCTTTTTTTGCTCGTCCATTTTCTTGCGCAGCAATTCGTAATTGTAGCGCACCTCTTCGTTGGCCGGATCGGCTTTCAGCGCTGCTTTGTAAGATGCTAACGCTTCTTCAAATTTCCCCTGCCGGTTTAGCAGTGTGCCCAATTGCTGATGGGCGATGGATTGGTACTTTCGGTTGACCGAGCGCAGTACATTTTGATAGCCCTGCTGCGCGGCTACGGTATCGTTCAACTGAAAATACGCATGCGCCAGATTCAGGTTTATTTCGTCTTCGCTTACACTCAACGAATCCGTCAAAGTACGGTAGTGTGTAATGGCGGACTTAAAATCCCCGGTTTGAAACGCCTTTTTAGCCTGGTCTTTCAATGAGTTCACCTTGCCGATTTTCACCGGGTCCACCAAAAGCAACAGGATCAAAAACGCAGCCTTCATAGCTTCACGGTGCGTACGTTAGCAAAGATATCCACAACCAACAGAACAAACGCCGCCAGTAAAAAATAGAAGTATTGGTTAGCCGAAACATCCACGGTTTTGGTGTCGCGCAGTTCCCCTTCAATCCGACTAATGGTGTTGATCAGTCGCGACACATCGTTTCGTGACTCGTTGATTTCGAAGTACTGGCCGCTGGTGCGGCTGGCCAATCCCTTCAGGGAGGAGGCATTTAGCTTGGTGATGATGGTGTTGCCGGAGCGATCCGTTTTGTAGCCACGCTCGGCATTGATCTGGCTGCCGGCCTCTGTGCCGATGCCCAACGTAAACAAACGCACTCCGTTTTCTTCCACCTCCCGGGCTACTTCATCGGTTTCTTCGCCAAAGTCTTCGCCATCGCTAATTAAGATAATCACTTTCGATTTCTGTTGATTACGACTTTCGTCCTCGTGGATGAGTTTGTTCAGCGCCATGCGCAACGGGGGGCCAAAATCGGTGCCACCGGATTGTACCAGGTTGGTGTTGAGTGTTTCGATAAACAGATGCAACGCATTTTGATCAAACGTGAGCGGGCATTGCATGAACGCTTCCGCGGAAAAAATCACGATCCCCACCCGGTCGGAATAAAATGCATCGACCACGCGTTTCATTTCGTATTTGATTTTCTCCAGGCGTGTGGGTTGGATGTCGAACGCATCCATTGATTTCGACAAGTCCACACAGATCATGATGTCTTTACCGATCGATTGAATTTCGCGTTTGGAATCGCCCAAGGAGGGGCCCAGCAGTGCGATGAGCAACAGCGCGAGGATGGCAGTACGCAAAAACACTTTGATGATCAGGTTCATCGCGGAGGAGTGAAACGTACGTGCGATGCGTGAGACGCGTATAAGATAGAACACATACGCGATTGCGAAGCCCACCACCACCACTCCTTCCCAAAGTCCAAACGTGCGAAACCACGACATGGCGCAAAAATAAACAAACCGCCCGTGGCAGGCTGCGCCACCAACAAAAAAGCCCTGCTCAACGAGCAAGGCTTTATGTCGGGGTACCAGGATTCGAACCTGGGACCCCCTGGTCCCAAACCAGGTGCGCTACCGGACTGCGCTACACCCCGAAAATCTGCTCCGCCTCAAACTGCCATCGAGGCTTCCGTGATCCGGCAGGGACTCGAACCCCGAACCGTCAGCTTAGAAGGCTGATGCTCTATCCAGTTGAGCTACCGGACCTCCAGCGGAGAGGGGGGGATTCGAACCCCCGGTACAGTTTAACCCGTACGACAGTTTAGCAAACTGTTGGTTTCAGCCACTCACCCACCTCTCCAGTGAGTTTTTGGATGTTTTCCTTTAAAAA
>JBIIVI010000308.1:0-3938 GCA_044339555.1 Cyclobacteriaceae bacterium
CGTTGGCACCGTAGTACGTCATCTCAGCCGCTTCGCGAAACGGCAGTTGTTCAAATACCGTGGCGGCGGGCAATCGTTTCGGGTCGGCATTCATCACCCCGGGCACGTCTTTCCAAATCGTAACCGACTCGGCTTCCAGCAGCGAAGCAAAAATGGCTGCACTGTAATCCGAACCATCGCGCCCCAGGGTGGTGGTTTCGCCTTTTTCGGTGCGCCCGATAAACCCTTGCGTAATCACCATGCGATGGGCGTGCAGCAAATCCGTAACCACGGATTTATTTTTTTCGGAGTCTTTCCACCGTACTTTACCCTCCCGAAAGGTGGCATCGGTGCGAATCACTTGGCGGGCATCCAGCCAGGCGACATCGGGACCTGTATCGCGCAGATACCGGTGGAGGATGGTGGTAGAAACCAATTCACCGATCGATACTACCTGGTCGTACACAAAATCGTAACCACCCTTGGCACCCAGCAGGTGGGGCAAGGCGTTGAAGAGTGCATTCACCTCCGCGAAGGCGGCATGGGATTTTGGAAAAAGCTCCACCATTACCCTTTCGTGTTCTTCCTGAAGTGCCCGGATTCCGGGTTCGAAATCACCTCCGCGCAGACTCGTGGCCAGAATTTTTTCAAGAGCGTCCGTGGTTTTGCCCATGGCCGATACTACGATCACCAACGGTTCATCCGCGTAAGCGGGAAGAATCTGGCCCACATTCCGGATTCCGGCCGCGTTGCGCACGGAGGCGCCCCCAAACTTAAATACCTTCATTCAGTTAATTTCAAACGATTGCATCTATATTTGTGCGGTGGTTTATAAATCCATCCGCTATGTCGAATCTCCCCCGCAGTGTAGAAGAATCGCGCATCGCGCAACCCATCGGCACCACGCTCGATCGATTCATCAAAAATAATCAGGATCAGTTTGCTTTTGCCAGTGGCGAGCTTTCGCAGTTGCTGCGCGACATCGCTCTGGCCTCTAAGGTGGTGAATCGCGAAGTAAACAAAGCGGGCCTGATCGACATCATGGGGGCGTTGGGCTCTCAAAACATCGCAGGCGATCAGCAACAAAAACTAGATGTGCTCGCCAACATTCGGTTTACCCGCGCGCTCACCAAAGGGGGCGAAGCGTGTGCGATCATTTCCGAAGAAACCGAGTCGTTCGTTGATCTCAACAACCAGGGCAAATATGTAATTGCCATCGACCCATTAGATGGCTCCAGCAACATTGATGTGAACGTTTCGATTGGCACAATTTTTTCGATTTATCGAAGGAAATCATCCGTGGGCCAACCCATACAACCTGAAGACATTCTCCAGCGCGGAGCCGATCAGGTGGCGGCCGGTTATGTGTTGTACGGCTCATCCACCATGCTGGTGTACACCACCGGCCATGGAGTAAACGGATTTACCTACGAGCCCACGTTGGGCGAGTACTTTTTGTCGCATTCCAACCTGCGCATGCCGGTGGATGGAAAAGTGTTTTCCGTAAACGAAGGCGGCTACTTCTCTTTTCCCGAGGGTGTAAAAAAATACCTGGCTTATTGCAAAGAACAGCGGTACGTGGGCCGCTACATCGGCTCGCTTGTGGCCGATTTTCATCGTAACCTGCTCAAGGGCGGTATTTATATCTATCCCGCCACAGCGGCCAACCCCAACGGCAAGCTGCGCCTGATGTATGAGTGCAACGCCCTGGCTTTTGTGGCCGAGCAGGCCGGAGGAAAAGCCACAGATGGCCGGCAGCGAATTTTGGATATTGAGCCGAAAGACCTGCACCAACGGGCAGCCTTTTATGTGGGTTCGGTGAATATGATCGACCAGGCACTTCGGTTTGATTGAACACAATGCACTGATTTACAAAAAGATAATATTCTACTTATACACTATTTAGATTTATTCTAAACTATTTGCAGAATTAGCGCCCTGGTGACATCTTTGCGCTATTAAGAATCAGTCTAAATAATTATGAGTAAGAAATTTGTTGCCATCAACTACATCAGCTGCGACAGCCATTACCGCGAGCGCTTTGAGCAGCTATTTGCCACCCGTGCACACGCCATCGACCGCATGCCGGGGTTTGTGGATATGCAGGTACTACGCCCCAGCCAGGAAGGCGAGTATCTGATTGTGAGCCATTGGGAATCGGAAGACGCGTTTAAAACGTGGACGAGTTCTCCTGAATTTATTGAAGGCCACAAACGCGGTTTCGAAGACATCCGGAAAGCAAAAGAGCGTGGCGAAAAACCACCGATGACTTCCTCGTTCAAAACATACGAAGTGATCGCGAATTAATAACTGGACTTACGCAGGGGCAAGGCGTTAAGAACCCTCGGAGGTGTCAGACGCCTGCAAAAATCAAGGCACTGTGCAACATCAGTTAATAAAGGATACCTCCAAAAACTCCGCGTACCCTTTCTTCAGGAGAAGGGGTAGGGATGAGGTAATCAAAAGCAAATCTTTTAGAGTTGTCCTAAAGTAGGGAAGCGCGCAGTGTAACACCTGCGCGTTCTTATTTTTCCTCGCCAGCTGGTGCCGACTCAGCAAACACTTCGGGCACGTACTGTAGGAGTTGCCTGTACCAGCGCACCAGCTTCTTGATGTCCGACACATACACCCGGGTATCATCGTATTCCGGTAGCACGGATTTCAGAAATGCCTTTAGTTCCGTACCCTCATCGTTGGCATCGACACCCAAATCATCTTTGAAGTCGGTATGGATCTTTTTGAGCACCTCTTTCAGCGCTACGGTGCCGTCTTTGGTTGTGGTATAAATGGAGATCTCGCTCAGCACCGACAAGCGGTGCTGCGTGGTGGCAATCATCTTTGTCTTGGATTCATCCAGCGACTCAAGAATGGCTCCGCTTTTGTTCGATCCAATAATCTTAAACAGCCCGCTTTTTCCGGTAACGGTGGCAATCTGACTCAGTTCCATAACATTTTTTCCAGCGCAAAACTACAAATTATCTGTTCGGTCGATCGCCTGTTGCATAAATTCAAGCAGCGCCTCGCGCCCTTTTCGCGCTTCGGCCGAAGTCTCGAACGAAATTGGCAGTTCGGCCCAGCTCTCCAGTAATTTTTTCTTCCAGCGTGCGCGGTTCTTGTGCCACTCGTTCATTTTCAGTTTATCGATTTTGGTAAAGACCAGCGCCATGGGAAGTTCGCGTTCGCCCATCCATTGAATAAACTCAACATCCATTTTTTGGGGCTCCAGTCGGCTATCAATCAACACAAACGTGCAGGCCAGGTTTTCGCGCTTCTGTAAGTACGTTTCAATCATCGGGCCCCACTTCGCGCGTTGTGCGCGGCTTACGCTGGCATAACCGTAGCCGGGCAAGTCCACCAGGTACCAACTTTCGTTGATCAAAAAATGGTTGATGGTTTGCGTTTTTCCAGGCCTGCCAGACGTTTTTGCCAAACCCTTTCGCTCCACCAGCATGTTGATAAGTGAAGATTTGCCCACGTTGGAGCGACCAATGAATGCAAACTCCGGCAGCGTGGGCTCCGGGCACTTGCCGGGGTTGGTGTTACTTGTGATAAAGGTCGCGGAGGTGATCTTCAAGCTACTTCAAGTATTAATTGAAGGGCAAAATACTAAGAATGTAAGATTCGGGTGCTTTCGGGTGTTGAATTGCCCCTTTTTTTCTACTATTTTGCCTACCTTGCTTTTTTAAACGATCGTGAGGGTTGCTTCACGAGTGCTACACAAATCGCCCCAACAATGGCCGACCGTTTTGTACGATTTTTTTGTCTGTCGTTATTCGCCTTCTTGGTTGTTTCTGCTGCGGCACAAGAGCAGCAAGACAAAGAGTTGGCCAAGCAATACCTCGAACAAGCGCAGCTAATGATTGAAGGTTCGCTGGCCTTTGATGATATCCGCGAAGTGTTGGTGCAGGCCGCTAATCTGGATACCGCCAATATCAAGGCCAACTTCGAAGCAGGCTACA
>JBIIVI010000309.1:0-3915 GCA_044339555.1 Cyclobacteriaceae bacterium
ATCCTCATCAACAGCTCAAAAAAGAGATGTTGATTGCCTTTGCCGGGAAGCCGGTAGAGCATCCCGCCGGGGCGGGAAGGTGGTGAGTTCAATCCTCATCAACAGCTCTGCCGAAAGGCACCTTGCGTAGTTGGTTGGAATTCAGGGTTCAATGAATTTCAATACATATCAAGGCAATTGACATAATTGAAGTTGAACCATTAAGTCGGGTTTGATTCTCCCGGTGCGTAGCGAACACCAATAAGGGATCAGCAAATCCGAAAGCCGATCACCCTCATCCGAGAGGCTTACCATGTTTGGGGTGTATGTGTTTCTTAGACGTAGAAACTCGTAGTAGTACTTTCTTAATAACTAAACTATACACTTTAAACTTTAACTGGGATTTTCAAACATGGCAAAGGAAACATTTGACCGCTCGAAACCGCACGTTAACGTTGGTACCATTGGTCACGTAGACCACGGCAAAACCACGCTTACCGCTGCAATTACCAAAGTGTTGGCAAAGAAAGGTCTCGCTGCTGAGCGCGACTTCTCTTCCATCGACAACGCTCCGGAAGAAAAAGAACGTGGTATTACCATCAACACCTCGCACGTGGAATACCAAACTGAAAAGCGCCACTACGCACACGTAGATTGTCCTGGCCACGCTGACTATGTGAAAAACATGGTAACAGGTGCTGCGCAAATGGATGGTGCTATTTTGGTGGTAGCCGCAACGGATGGCCCGATGCCGCAAACGCGCGAGCACATTCTGTTGGCACGCCAGGTAGGTGTTCCTGCCTTGGTGGTATTCATGAACAAAGTTGACTTGGTGGATGACGCTGAGTTGTTGGATTTGGTAGAAATGGAAGTGCGCGAACTTCTTTCTTCGTACGATTTCCCTGGCGATACTATTCCGATCATCCGTGGCTCTGCTTTGGGTGGCTTGAATGGCGATGCCAAGTGGGTAGAAAAAATCGAAGAACTGATGAAGGCGGTAGATGACTACATCCCGCTGCCAGTACGCGCTATCGACAAGGATTTCTTGATGCCGGTAGAAGACGTGTTCTCGATCACCGGTCGTGGTACTGTAGCGACCGGCCGTATCGAGCGTGGTGTGATCAAGACGGGCGACCCTGTACAGATTTTGGGTATGGGCGCTGAAGATCTTACTTCCACCATCACGGGTGTAGAAATGTTCCGTAAGATTTTGGATCGTGGTGAAGCTGGCGATAACGTAGGTTTGCTGCTGCGCGGTATTGAAAAAGACCAAATCTGCCGTGGGATGGTAATTTGTAAGCCGGGCTCCGTAACGCCGCACGCGAAGTTCAAGGCCGAGGTGTACGTGTTGAGCAAGGAAGAAGGTGGTCGCCACACTCCATTCTTCAACAAGTACCGCCCGCAGTTCTACTTCCGTACGACGGACGTAACCGGCGAAATCAAATTGCCGGCTGGCGTAGAAATGATTATGCCTGGTGATAACATCTCCATCGAAGTGGAGTTGATCAACAAGATCGCTATGGAAAAAGGTTTGCGTTTCGCGATTCGCGAAGGTGGCCGTACCGTAGGTTCTGGTCAGGTAACTGAGATTTTGGACTAATCTCCAGAAACAGTTTCATATAAGCTCGCCCGCTGGTGCAAACCGGCGGGCGATTGCTTTTAGTGGTTTGTAGTCTACTCAAGCGGGATTTTCAATGGCATAATTGCACATAACTGATTAATAATCAATTAGATAAATACTATCTGAATAGGCATTCGGCCCACTCTCTAAAATTATCAAATTGGCTTTTGGTTTTAGGTTGGTTTCTTTTACCTTTGCAGTCCTTTTGAGATGACTAAGCGGGGTGGGGCTCAAAAGGGGAACTGATACCAAAAGAAAATACGGGTGTAGCTCAATTGGTAGAGTAGCGGTCTCCAAAACCGTTGGCTGGGAGTTCGAGTCTCTCCACCCGTGCGAAGAACGAAGGAACGAATGGAAAAACTGAAAAACTACATCGTTGAGTCGATAGACGAAATCCGCACCAAAGTAACTTGGCCAAAGTTCATGGAGCTCCAAAGCAGTGCCATTCTGGTGCTGGTGGCGTCCCTCATTTTCGCCTTGGTGATTGGTTTGATTGACTTGGGATTCAAGAACAGTTTGTCTTGGTTCTATAAGGAATTTTAAAAGGCGCGAGCAATGGGAGAGCTTAAGTGGTATGTGCTACGCGTTATCAGCGGCCAGGAAAAAAAGATCAAATCTTACCTGGAAACTGAGATTGAGCGCTCCAAACTGACGGAGTGGATTCCGCAGGTGTTGATTCCGTCCGAAAAGGTATACGAAATGCGTGGTGGTAAGAAGCGGGTGCGCGAGCGTAACTTCTTTCCGGGCTATGTACTCCTCTCGGCCGACTTGACGAATGGCGAGGCCTATCACGCGGTAAACAATATCCCCGGGGTGATTGGCTTCTTGGGTAACAACGGCACGGGTTCAACGAAGGATCCGGTGGCGCTTAGGCAGTCGGAAGTGAACCGGATTCTTGGCAAGGTGGATGAGATCGACCAGTTCGAGGAGAAGCTGGAGAAACCGTTCATCAAAGGTGAATCTGTAAAGGTCATGGACGGACCTTTTAGCGGCTTTACAGGATCGGTGGAAGAGATTTTTGAAGACAAAAAGAAACTGAATGTAATGGTGAAGATCTTCGGACGTAACACACCCGTGGAACTGAGCTACATGCAGGTAGAAAAATTAGAGTGATCACTATTTGATTTGGCGGCATTATGGCAAAGGAAGTAATCGGTTATTTAAAACTACAGGTGAAGGGCGGACAAGCCAACCCGGCTCCCCCGATCGGTCCGGCATTGGGTTCGAAAGGTCTCAATATTATGGACTTCTGCAAGCAGTTCAACGCGCGCTCGCAGGATAAACCCGGCCAGGTATTGCCTGTGCTTATCACCATTTATAATGACAAGTCGTTCGACTTTGTTATCAAGACCCCTCCGGCAGCGATTTTGATCAAAGAAGCGATCAAGATTCAGTCGGGCTCCAAAGAGCCCAACCGCCTGAAGGTGGGTTCCATCACGTGGGATCAGATTAAAAAAATTGCGGAGTTAAAAATGCCCGATCTCAATGCCTTCAAGGTGGAGTCGGCCATGCGCATGGTGGCGGGTACAGCCCGGAGCATGGGTGTGAATGTTACCGGAAAAGCTCCCTGGGATAATTAATCATTGAATAGCAATGGCAACAAGAGTTTCAAAAAATCGCAAGGCAGTAGCTGCGAAATATAGTGCCGAGAAGGAGTACACGCTGGAGGAGGCGTCCAAGCTCGTAAAAGAAATTACCTTCACCAAGTTCGATGCTTCGGTAGATTTAGACATCCGCTTGGGTGTTGATCCGAAGAAGAGCGACCAGATGGTGCGTGGGGTTGTATCCCTGCCGCATGGATTGGGTAAAGTGGTTCGTGTATTGGTGCTTTGCACGCCTGACAAAGTGCAGGAAGCAAAAGATGCCGGTGCCGAGCACGTAGGTTTGGATGAATTCATCCAGAAAATCGAAGGCGGTTGGACGGACGTAGATGTAATCATCTGTACCCCCACCGTCATGGCGAAGGTAGGTAAGTTAGGTAAGGTGTTGGGCCCTCGTGGTTTGATGCCTAACCCGAAGTCGGGAACGGTTACCCTGGAAGTTGGCAAGGCTGTGAAGGATGTAAAGGCGGGTAAAGTAGACTTCAAAATCGACAAACAAGGAATTATCCATGCTAGCATCGGAAAGGCTTCCTTCACTGCGGACAAAATCAGAGACAACGCAGCTGAACTTCTCGCGATGATAGCCAAGCTGAAGCCGGCTTCGGCAAAAGGCACTTATATTCAAAGTGTAAGTCTGTCTTCAACCATGAGCCCCGGCATTCAGATCGATAAAGCATCTCTGACCACTGTTTAACTGATTGTACATGACCCGGG
>JBIIVI010000310.1:0-3911 GCA_044339555.1 Cyclobacteriaceae bacterium
CACCTTGTCGATCTCATTCACGATGCGATTCAAATCATTACCCACATACTCGGCAAGCACCCGAATGGCTGCGTCCTCCATGCGGAATCCTTTTTGCGAAACATAGTTGAGGATGAACTCTGGCAGTTGATTCTCATAAGGCTTTTTGAACGTGGCGCTCACTGCCAATTGATCGATCTTTTTTCCAAGCTCCTTCCGCTTGTCGAGCGACTTATGCTTAAAACAAAACACCAGCACAGTAGAGGGAACAGGTGACTTTAGATAATCGAGCAGCAACTTTGCCCCACCTTCCTTTTGGAGATCGGCCATGTCCTGCGCTTCGCGCACAATCACCACTTGCCTCTCGGCCATCATCGGAAAGCGGCGGGCATTCGTTAGCAAATTGGCCATTGCAATGTCCTTGCCGTACAAGATTACCTGATTGAAACTACGCTCAGCCGGAGCCAAAGCGTGCGCTTCGATATACTGAGCAATCCAGTCGATGTAATAGGTCTCCTCCCCCTGCAAGAAGTACACAGGGGCAAATTTTCCTTTTTGAAGGTCGGCCATGATGGCCTTGGCAGCACTGTCCATAGCTATTTCCTGCGAAAGTAAATGGCCGTAGAAATTCCCACAAGCGCCCCGGCCAAGTGCGACTCCCACGAAACATCCCGGCGTGTTGGCACGATGCTGTAAAAAATGCCTCCGTAGGCCACGAAAACAACCAGCGATATGGCCAATGATCCAATCTTCCTCCGAAATACACCAAACAGAATCAAGAAAGCCGATAGTCCGTATACCAATCCGGATGCGCCCAAATGGTAATTTACATTCGGGCTAAAGACCCACACGAGCGCGTTAGTTGCTAAATAACAGGTAAAGAAAACCCGATGCGAAACCGAGCTATAGAAATAAAATAGCACTGCACCCAGAAAAAGAACCGGCACCGTATTGCCCACCAAGTGAAACAAATCAGCATGCACCATGGGAGCTGTAAAGATCCCCGGGAGCCCCTGCCAGGTTCGTGGTTTAACGCCCAAGAACGACAAGTTGTAGCCGTTGACAAATTGGATGACAAAGACGAGCCACATGATGAAAACCAGGCGGAAGGGGATCAGCGCCTTTTCGAACACAGAAAACGCACTCACGCCTGTGGCGGCCGAAGCATTGGCAAGTTCACCCACCTGGCTTCCTCATCGCCAATCTTGTTAATACCAAACATCCCACCCGAGGAGGTGGCAACACCCTGCGCCAGGTCGCAAAGGCTTTTATAAAGGTCTTGAGAAAAGCTCTTTGGGAGCTTTTCAAAAATTGAATTGAGCCTTGTTAACTCCTCCACAATCAATGGGTTACGCACTTTAACTTCATGTGGATATCCAGCGATCAAAATTTTCAACTTATCCTCGAAGTCTTCGCCCACCATTTTATAAAACTCCATCAGGCTGGCTCGAGCACGGCTCGCATTTTTCTGTGCCTGCTGGATAGCTTCCTTCATTTCTTTGTGGTCGATATGGCCATCCGCTCCGGCAATCAAAATACTGGCCAACAGCGGTGCCTTCAACAACAACTCCACCTCATTTTCCGAAAGCGCATCAAATGCCGGGATCATATTCAACAGAACGGTTAAATCTGTCCAAATATCTTTAATTAATTCTAATTTTAAAGTTAAAATAAAATTCAGAAACGGCTGAGTCGTTAAGTTTGCAAGTCGCTATGTACGAAAAAGACCCCGTTAAGATTTTTGTGGTGGAAGATGATCCTGCGTACACGCGATTTCTGCGTTATGTGCTGGAGTTGAATCCAGATTACGAGGTGTCTTTTTTCGCCACAGGGCAGGAACTACTCAGGCAACTGCACAAGCGGCCGGATGTGATCACGTTGGATTACTCCCTACCCGATATTTCGGGCGAGAAACTGCTGGCATCCATTCTGGAAACCAACCCCGGCACCGCGGTAATTGTGGTGTCCGCTCAGGAAAAGATCGGCACGGCCGTGGAACTCCTGAAATCAGGGGCATGCGATTACATCACCAAAGATGAAGAAGCCAAAAACCGGATTCTTAATTCCATTCAAAATGCCCGCAGGCAGCGCTCACTCACAAAAGAAATCGATCACCTGCGGCAGGAATTAAACATCAAGTACGACTTTGGAAAAAGCATTATTGGCTCCAGCGAGGCCATGCAAAAAATCTTTGCGTCGCTGGAGAAGGCCGTAAAAACAAACATTACAGTTTCCATTTCCGGAGAGACTGGCACGGGGAAAGAACTTGTGGCCAAGGCCATTCATTATAATTCCAGTCGCAAGAACGAGCCGTTTGTGGCGGTTAACCTGGCTGCCATTCCTAAAGACCTCATCGAAAGCGAGTTGTTCGGCCACGAAAAAGGGGCGTTTACCGGGGCCGCCCAAAGACGGATTGGCAAGTTTGAAGAAGCCGATGGTGGCACGATTTTCCTGGACGAGATTGGCGAGTTAGACCTTAGCCTGCAAAGCAAACTGCTGCGCGTACTGCAGGAACGTGAACTGAACCGGGTTGGCAGCAACGAAAAAATCAAGTTGCAAGTGCGCGTGATCTCGGCCACCAACCGCAATTTATTGGAAGAAGTGAAAGCCGGGAAATTCCGCGAAGACCTCTACTACCGCCTTATCGGATTGCCGGTGCACCTGATGCCGTTGCGGGAACGCGGGCAGGATGTGTTGGTGCTGGCCAAGTTCTTCCTGGATCAATTCGTCAAGGATAACCAAATGCCGAAACTGAAGATTTCGAAAGAGGCGCAAGACAAGCTGTTGAGTTATCCATTTCCCGGTAACGTACGCGAACTCAAGTCGGTGATCGAACTAGCGGCAGTGATGGCAGACGCCAGCGAGATCACGGCCGATAACATCACGTTCACTTCCGTATCGGGCGATCAGGCCTTTCTCATGCAGGAAATGTCGTTGCAAGATTACACGTACCGCATCATTCGCAACTATCTCAACAAATACGATAACAACGTGCTGGAAGTAGCTCGTAAGCTAGACATCGGTAAGTCGTCTATCTATCGCTATTTAAAGGAAATGGAGCAGCGCGGCATATGAGTCTGAACGACTACGTGCGGACGGGAAAATTCTACCAGGCGGTGGTGGAAGACGGGTCGGATATCATTTTTGTAGTCGATTACAAGGGAACCATTCTTTATCATAACCGTTCCGTTAACGAAACGCTGGGCTATCGATCCCAGTTTCTCGTTCAGAAGAACTTCTTTGAATTTGTTAAACCGGAGATGCTGCCGACTTTCAAAAAGCAGTTCAGCGCCAGTTGCCGCAAGTCGTACACGGCCGGTGTGGAATTTCAATTTCGCTGTAAAGACGGCAGCTTTAAATTCCTGGAGTTCAACTCGATCAATCTTAAGAACAAGAACAACATCCCCGGACTGATTTTAGACTGCCGCGATATTACGCAGCGCAAGCAGGACGCGGCCGAGTTAATGCGGGCGCAGCAAGCCCGCCAGCTTTTTCTCGCCAACATCAGCCACGAGATTCGCACGCCCATCAACGGCATTGCCGGCATGGCCACGCTGCTAAACCAACTGCCCAAAACGGAAGAACAGGCAACGTACCTGAACGCCATCCGCAGTTCGTCCGAGAACCTAAAAGTAATCATCAACGACATCCTTGATCTGGCTGCGATTGAGTCGGGCAAGCTTCGGTTTGAGAAAATCGGTTTCAGCGTAAGCGATCTCCTTAAAAACCTTCAGGATCAGTACAGTCTGCAAGCCAAACAGCGCGGCATCGAGTTGTTGCTTCAAAAAGAATTCGAGGGCAATCCGGTTTTCGTAGGCGATCCGGTTCGACTCAACCAAATTCTTTTGAACCTGCTCAGCAATGCGATCAAGTTCACCCCGGCTGGTTACATCGTAGTTCGGTGCGAAGTAAAACCGAAGGGTAAACAGCAG
>JBIIVI010000311.1:0-3901 GCA_044339555.1 Cyclobacteriaceae bacterium
TGTACAACGAAGAAGAACAAGACGAAATATATTACAACATCGGCTTGGCCTACCAAAGCCTGGAAGAGTTCGAAAACGCCATCGAGGCATACAAAAAATCGATCGATCATAACCTTACTCATGAAGGTTCACTCTACGAGTTGGCCTATTGCCTTGATGTAGTGGGGCAACTTGAGGGAAGCCTTTCGTACTACCGAAAGTTTATTGATGAAGATCCGTATTCCGCGCCTGCTTGGTACAACTTGGGAATTGTATGTAACAAATTGGAGCGCTACGATGAAGCGATTGAGGCCTACGACTATGCGCTGGCGATAGACGAAACCTTTGCCTCTGCCTGGTTTAACATGGGGAACTCCTACATGAATCTGGAGCAGTTCACCAAATCGTTGGACGCTTTTCGCAAGACAATCGAAATAGAAGGGCCCAGTCCGGAAGTGTATTGCTGCATGGGTGCTGCCTATGAAGGACTTGAGCAGTATGAGTTAGGACTGAAGTATTTTCAGAAGTCGATCAAACTTGATCCGCTGTATGATGAAGCCTGGTTTGGTGCCGGCAACTGTATGGAAAAGCAGGAGAAATGGTATCAGGCGCTTCATTTTTACAACCGTGCGGTGAAGCTAAATAGTCACTACGCCGAGTATTGGAAAGCGGCAGCTCATGCCGAGTTCAAAATCGGCAACACCATTTCCGCCATTAGCGCGTATGAAGAAGCCAGCCACCTCGCTCCCAACGACAAGGAGATCTGGCTGAACTGGTCATTCATTTATTTCGAACAAGGCACGCCCGAAAAGGCCCTGGAGATAATCCTGCAAGGCCTGGATGAAATGCCCGATGATCCGGAATTGATGTACCGGGCCACCGTTTATTTGATCGAAAGTGGACGCTTTAAGGAAGCCTTTCATTATCTGGAAAATGCATTAATTTTGGACTTCGAAGGGCATTCGGTGCTTTTCGATTTTTTTCCAAAACCTGAAACCCAAAAGGCATTGTTCAAGATTATTGAACAATTCAGAAAAGAAAATCGCTGATGAATTACACATTGAAGAATTTACCTGAGCGCACTTCCAAGCCCAGGGAAATCGGCTTTACCATGGCCATGGATAAGGGGATGAGTTTACGTGAAGTGGAAGATTTTGTAAGTGTTGCGGCTGATCACGTAGACATTGTTAAGCTGGGGTGGGCTACTTCTTATGTCACGCCTCACCTCAAAGAAAAAATCAAGATCTACAAGGAGGCCGGCATTCCCTGCTACCTCGGTGGCACGCTGTTCGAAGCCTTCATTATTCGCAACCAGTTCGAAGACTACCGAAAGGTTTTGGACAAGTACGACCTCTCATTTGCAGAGGTTTCTGACGGATCCATTGATTTGGACCACGATAAAAAATGCGACTACATCCAAAAACTGAGCGAACAGGTAACGGTTCTGTCCGAAGTGGGATCGAAGGATGCTGACAAAATCATTCCGCCTTACCTGTGGATCGATCTGATGCAGAAAGAACTTGACGCCGGTGCGTGGAAGGTAATTGGCGAAGCGCGGGAAGGTGGTAACGTAGGATTATTTCGTTCGTCAGGAGAAGTTCGCTCCGGACTGGTTCAGGAAATCCTGACCAAGATTCCGTTCGAAAAAATTATTTGGGAAGCACCTCAAAAAGCTCAACAGGTTTGGTTTATCAAACTTCTTGGAGCCAATGTAAATCTCGGTAACATTGCACCTAACGAAATCATTCCGCTCGAAACAATCCGTTTGGGCCTACGTGGCGATACTTTTTTGCATTTCCTTGGCTTGGAACGAAAAAAAGATAATCCGGCACCACCTTTTTATGCAGACTAACACCGCGTTTTGAGAAAATTATCCGACTATTTTGTTCTGTACCTGAAGGGCGTGGGTATGGGCGGTGCAGATGTGATTCCCGGAGTTTCAGGCGGCACAATTGCATTCATCAGCGGCATTTACGATGAGTTAATTGACTCTCTGAAGTCATTTGATCTCGAAGCCTTTCGCTTGCTGTTCTCATTGAAAATCGCGGCGTTTTGGAAGAAAGTGAATGCCAATTTCTTACTGGCCGTGTTGGCCGGTGTAGCTACCAGTTTGCTTTCGTTGGCGAAGTTGATGACGTATCTGCTCGAAACCTATCCCATTCAGATCTGGTCGTTCTTCTTCGGATTGATCCTGGTTTCGTCACCGTTGATTATGCGCGACATACGAAAATGGAGTACAGCAACTGTACTGTTTGGGTTGTTGGGGATTGTAATCGCTTACTTCATTACCATTCTAACGCCTACTGAAACTCCTACTAACTTATTTTTTATCTTCTTCTGTGGAGCGCTGGCCATTTGTGCCATGATTCTGCCGGGAATTTCGGGTGCGTTCATTCTATTGCTTATCGGCAAGTATGAATACATGATCACTGCCCTCACCTCTTTTCAAATTCCCATCATCCTTGTGTTTGTTGCCGGTTGTGTTATCGGGCTTCTAAGCTTTTCGCATTTCTTAAGTTGGCTACTGCATCACTACCGATATCCGGCTTTGGCGCTGCTGGCAGGCTTCATGATCGGCTCGCTCAATAAAGTGTGGCCGTGGAAAGAAGTCGTTGCCTATCGGCTCAACCACGAAGGTATTCAAGTACCTGCGTTTGATAAAAGCGTGTTGCCGTCAACGTATTTGGAAGTTACCGGCCAGGATCCTAAGTTGTTTCTGGCCATTCTATTTGCAGCCTTGGGCGTGTTTCTGGTGGTGGCGATCGAAAAAATAGCCGCCATGCTCAAATCAAATCAAGCATAACATGGAAAAAAAATTTGGCTTAATCGGCTCTACTGTTTCACACTCTTTTTCGAAGGCCTACTTCGATGAAAAGTTTTTTCGTGACGGTCTCCGCGATTATCATTATGACCTCTATCCTCTTGCCAAGGTAGAGGATATGAAAAAACTATTGTCCGATAATCCGGAGTTGGTGGGGCTGAATGTCACCATCCCTTACAAAGAGTCGGTTATTAAGTTGCTGGATAGCATTGATCAGGAAGCAAAAAACATCGGTGCGGTAAACGTGATCAGGATCAACGCGGGAAAGCTAACCGGCTACAATACCGACAGTGCGGCCTTTTTCGAAACCTTAGTAAAGTGGTTCCCCAATGAAGCCGGGAGCAGTGCGGTAGTTTTAGGAACAGGCGGCTCGTCCAAAGCTGTGCAAGAAGCCCTTCAAAAGCTCAAGATACCTTTTCAACTAGTATCTCGATCGAAGCGCGAAGGTCTGATCACTTACGCGGATATCGAAAAGACACCAGAGCTGATCGCCCAGGCAAACCTGATTGTAAACACTACTCCACTGGGCATGAGTCCCGAAACCAATCATTTCGCGCCCCTGCCCTATGATACGCTTACAGAAAACCATTACGTGTACGATTTGATTTATAACCCGGCGCGCACGATGTTCCTCCAGAAAGCCGAAATGCGGAACGCGAAAATCAAAAATGGTCTTGAAATGCTGCAGATTCAGGCGGAGAAAGCTTGGGCTATCTGGAATCAATAAACCTTCTGTAGCTGGAAAGTGGTAAATTGGCTTGATTTTCAATCCGGCCTATGCCCTTTAAACTCACGAGCGACTATCAACCCACCGGAGATCAACCTCAAGCGATTGCCAAACTGGTAAAGGGCCTAAGCGAGGGCGAACAGCACCAGACCCTGCTGGGCGTAACCGGGTCGGGAAAAACGTTTACGATGGCAAACGTGGTGGCTCAGTTGAACTGTCCGACTTTAGTGCTCTGTCACAATAAAACACTGGCCGCCCAGTTGTATGGCGAGTTCAAACAATTCTTTCCGGAAAATGCCATCGAATATTTTATCTCGTACTACGACTATTACCAGCCGGAAGCATACATCCCCTCGTCCAACCTCTATATTGAA
>JBIIVI010000312.1:0-3891 GCA_044339555.1 Cyclobacteriaceae bacterium
ACCGTTTTTTAACGAAGAAAAAAGAATCCGGTCGTGGCAAGTAGATATCACCCACCCACAAAAAATCCTTACGGTTGAAACCGATCAGTTATCGCCCGAAGAAGTAAAATCGCTAGTAGCCAAAGCCGGGTTCAAAGCCGAAGTCGCAGGCGCGTAGTAGTCACTTGTAAATCTCGTTGAAAACACCCGCCAGGCGCACCCCCGCCTGAAGCAAGCGTAGCTTCACGGTGTCCATGTTCTTGTAGCTGTACCGGTAGCCGAGGTTGACATCACCTTTGTCGTACACTTGCTTTCGGTAGCTCATCGATTCGTAGGCCCAGTCCTTTACGGTGGCCGCCTGCCATTGCCGCACTACCGTGATTTCGGGTTTGCCAAGCCATTGCGCCAGTTCGGTAAAACTTAACTTCGTGTCTTCAATCATATCACTGTCCCACACCCGGTGCAAGTTGGAGTCAGTGCGGAACCACCGTACTTTCACATCGTTTCCGCCACGATCTGTGCCACCGCCTACGTGCAGGGGCTGATGGATATCGCCTACCAAATGAATGATCATTTTGATAGCCTCGATTTCTTTTTTGCGATCTAATTGGCCCGCCTTGAGTTCGCGGATCAAGCGCTCCAGCGTTTGGATCACATCGCCGTTCGGGTTCTTAACGGACTGCTCGTACGTTTCGCCATCTTGAATCGTCACCCAATGCCAATCAGCGGTATAGTTGTACGTTGAGTCGGATCGAATCTCATCCATCCAGGTGGAGGCCATAGCCAGGGATTCCTGTCCCAGCAGCGCCTTTAATTTTTTACGGGCTTTTTTGGTGAGGTATTGATCGGCCACATACCCGGTAGCCCGGTGCCCGGTAGCACCCCATGAGAAGGCTTCAAACGAAACGGCTACGATAAAAACAAAGACGGAAAGTTTGCGCATGGGCTTGGTTTAAGACGCGCAAATTTTACCTTTTTTAATGAGTACCCCAAGGGCGCGAGCAAACGTTCATCATTATTTGATGCGCGGGCAACGCAACCGCCAAATCGGCAAATAGTTTGTAATTTGCTCGCATGGAGGGGATGGAAAACCGACTACGACTTTCGGCCATTTTAGTAGCCAACCAGTTGGATTTGAAGGGCTTAAAGGCATTTTTGGATTTGAAGCCGGTGGCAGACACTTCTTCGGAGGTGTTTTATCGGTTGGGCGACTCGCGTTACCAGTATTTCTTTAACTACGGAGTGATTGTACTATGCGGCCACACCGAAGAGGAAATCAAATGGACTGTAAAAACATGCACCTCATTTATGCGCAATCCATTGTCCAGTTCATTGCGCGATGATTTGGATCTGAAGATTTTGCCAGGGGCCCAGTTGAAGTCGGAGTTTAATGAAGTAGTGGTGGATCATGTAGACGATAAGATTATTCGTATCTCTATGTTTAACCTTGCGCAGTCCGTAGCGCTTGACTACTATCACCAAACCACCGAGATCCTGCTGACCGAGATCAAGGGTTTTACTCGCGACTTGGAATCGACCGGAAAACTAAGCCTCGGCCGCACAGCCATGATGAAATTTATTGGCAAGGCGCTGAATACGCAGAACGACATTGCCGACAACATCTACATTTTTGATGCACCCGAGCTGGTGTGGGACGATGAGTACCTTGACTTGCTACAAAAAGGTTTGAAACAACAATTCGATCTGCGGGTGCGCTTCAGCGAGATTGAATACACCATGCGCATCATCGAAGATAACTTGAGTGTGTTTCGGGAGATTTCCCATCAGCGCGAAAGCAGCATTCTCGAGTGGATCATCATTCTGTTGATTTTGGTGGAGGTTTTTGACTTACTCATTTCCAAACTACTTTAACTCGTTTGGCATGGAATACGATTACATCATCACCGGTGGCGGCTGTGCAGGACTAAGCCTCGCGGTCCGCCTGCAGCTTTCTTCTCAGTTACGCGATAAAAAGATTTTGATTCTTGACCGTGAGCGCAAAACCCGGAACGACCGCACGTGGTGTTTCTGGGAGCAAAAGCCAGATCTTTTTGAGCCGGTGGTGTACCGGCAGTGGAACCGGTTATTTTTTCATGGCGAAGATTTTTCTGAGCAATTGGATATCTCACCCTATGCCTACAAGATGATCCGCGGCATTGATTTTTACAATTACTGCTATCAGCGGTTGGAAAGCAGCAAAAATGTTTCTTTTGCATATGGCGATTTAGAGCGCATTATAAACCACCCAAGTTCGGTTTCGGTAATGGCCGGTGGCCAGACATTTCATGCCAAGTACCTATTCAATAGTATTCACGGGTTAAGTCTCGAGAAACCCGAGCTACAACCGCGGCATCACTACCTCATGCAGCATTTTAAAGGTTGGTTTATCCGCACAGATACGCCTTTCTTTAATTCTGCAAGCGCTACGCTGATGGATTTCCGTGTAAGCCAGCAGCACGGCACCACCTTTGTGTATGTGTTGCCGTTTTCGGACCGTGAAGCGCTGGTAGAATACACGCTGTTCACCCAACAACTCTTACCGCACGATGCGTACAACCAGGCGTTGCGCGAGTACGTAACAAATTGGTTAAAACTACCTGGCTATCAGGTATTGGAAGAAGAGTTTGGCATCATCCCGATGACCGACTATCCCTTCCATTCCCCCGAGGGTCGTATCGTTCCATTGGGCACGGCCGGCGGTCAAACGAAAGCCTCCAGCGGCTACACATTTCGCTACATCCAAAAACACTCCACCCAACTAGTTGCGCAGTTAGAGGAAACAGGCACTCCGTTTTTACCCACCTCCTTTGCAGAGAAACGCTACCGGCTATATGATGCCACGCTGCTGCGCATTCTGGCAAAAAATAGACTGCCCGGTCATCAGATTTTTACCTGGCTTTTCCAGCGGGGCGATCCACAACGTTTGTTGAAGTTCTTGGATAATGAGACCAACTTTTTTGAAGAAGTAAATGTGTTGCGGCGGATGCCGCAATGGCCGTTCGCCAAGGCGGCCTTTCAGGAACTCATCAAATAACACCCATGCTTGGTCGGCTTCGAAGATCGATCCAATCGTTTTTTAAGGTCTCGCGCAGCGAGAGCAACGCATTTTTGTTACTGATTCCGTTGATGCTGGTGATTTTGTTTTCGGAGTACATCTACCGCCAGTGGTGGTTTGCACAGCCGCGCGATACGAAAGCCGATCAACGAAAGTTAGATAGCCTGCTCAGTCATTGGCCCACTGATTCAGTTGCGAGTGCAAGGGAAGCCGAGCGAACATTTTTCAACCCGAACCGCGTCACAGCGGAGTTTCTGATCGCTACAGGATTACGCAAGGATGTGGCGCAGCGCATCGTGAATTACCGCAACAAAGGTGGTACGTTTCGAATAAAGACAGATTTGCTGCGGATGTACGGCATGGATACTGCTTGGTTTGCCATACACCGGACTTGGCTGCAATTGCCCGACACAATCCCCACGAACAAATCTGTTCGTGCTCGCCCGACGTCAACGCCAGTGTTGGTGCCAGAAGACATCAACCAAGCCGATAGCTTGGCGCTGATCCAACTGCGGGGCATCGGTCCGGTATTCGCCAATCGCATTTTGCGGTTCCGCAGAGCGCTGGGTGGTTTTCATTCTATAGACCAGTTGCGCGAAGTTTACAAAATCGACACCACACAGGTAAAGACGCTAACCACACACTTTTTTATAGCCGCAGATTTTCAACCGAAAAAAATTTCGCTCAACACGGCCGATGAGGCTACGCTGGCCGCTCATCCGTATGTCAGTCGCAATCAGGCCCGGGCGATTGTGGCGTACCGGTTCCAACACGGCCCATTTCAATCGATCGAAGAGCTTACGAAGGTTCATCTGATTTCGAGCACGGACTGGCAGCGGATATTTCCCTACCTTGAG
>JBIIVI010000037.1:0-17776 GCA_044339555.1 Cyclobacteriaceae bacterium
AAATACTTCTCAAAACAAATGGAGGAAATAGTAGGCGCCAGCGTGGACCTGCTTTTTTGTAACGAAGAAGAGGCCATGATCTTTACCGGCACCGAAAACCTGGGTGCAGCCCGTGAAAAGATCAAACAAGTGGCCAAACGTTTTGCCATCACCCTGGGCGCAAACGGAGCCATGATTTTTGATGGCGATACGTTTATAGACATCGAACCGTACCAAGTCCGCGCGATCGACACCAATGGCGCAGGAGATATGTTTGCAGGCGCGTTTTTGTACGCCATTACCCAAAAACGCAGCTATGCCGAAGCCGGCAAGCTAGCCTCACTGGCATCCAGCCGGGTGGTTTCTCAATGGGGGCCGCGACTTACTCCAACTGAAGCCCAAAAACTGTTGGGTGATCTGATGGCCGGCTGAGTTTTCAATCCAACTTACTATTGATTCGTTCACCCGCTAAAAACCCGGATGGGGTTACGCGGGCTATCTTTTTTGCCGCCCGTCCAGTATACTTGTAACCCCATCGGCCTTTAGCTGATGGGGAAAAACAAACCAGATGAGGTTGGAACGAGCAAAACGATCGGTGGTTCAAAAAACCCAAATCCTAGCTTTACCAAATCCATCACAAACACAAAAAACCTCTTTATGAAGTTTAAAATTCTTGTTCTGGCAGCGCTTCTTTTTATTGCAGGCCCTGCCATCTCTCAAAAGAAGCCTAAACCCGAACCAAAAGCATCCCCGGAGGCGCCCGCGGTAAAGGCTTCGTTGTCGGCTCCTGTGAAGGTGACCACCGTGGAAGGCATTACCGAATACCGCCTGCAAAACGGGTTGCGCGTGTTGTTGTTCCCGGATCCCAGCAAGCAAACCATTACCGTGAACATCACTTACATGGTGGGCTCAAAGCACGAAAGTTATGGCGAAACCGGTATGGCGCACTTGTTGGAACACTTGGTCTTTAAAGGCACTCCCCGTCACCCCAACATTCCGCAGGAACTAACGGAGCACGGAGCGCGCCCTAATGGAACCACCTGGGTGGACCGCACCAACTACTATGAAACGTTTAATGCTACCGAAGAAAACCTGAAGTGGGCGCTCGATCTGGAGGCTGACCGCATGGTGAACTCGTTCATCGCCAAGAAAGACCTCGATAGTGAGATGACTGTGGTACGCAACGAGTTTGAGTCGGGTGAGAACGATCCGTTTAGCGTGTTGATGGAGCGTGTGATGTCCACTGCCTTTCTTTGGCACAATTACGGGAAGTCCACGATCGGGGCTCGTGCCGATATTGAAAACGTACCCATCGATCGTCTTCAGGCATTCTACCGCAAGTACTACCAGCCAGACAATGCGGTACTGACCGTTGCCGGAAAGTTTGATGAGCCGAAAACGCTGGAAATGATCAACAATTACTTTGGAACGATTACGAAGCCCGAGCGCGAGATTCCAAAAACCTACACGACTGATCCTACCCAGGATGGAGAGCGCTCTGTAACCTTACGCAGGGTAGGCGATGTGCAACTGGCCATGGCAGCTTACCACATCCCCGCCGGCTCACACCCCGATTACGCGGCCATAGAAGTGCTGTCGAACATCCTTGGCAGCGAGCCCGCCGGCCGACTTTACAAAGCACTTGTTGACTCCAAGAAAGCCTCAAACACGGGGGCCTTTTCGTTCGAGTGGAAAGAACCCGGCTTGCTTTTGACTTATGCCGAAGTGTTGAAAGAAAACTCGTTGGAAGATGCGAAGACCACCATGCTGGCCACATTGGATGAAGCCGCCAGCAAAGCACCCACGAAAGAAGAAGTAGAGCGCGCGAAGAACGAAATCCTCAAGCAAATCGAACTGGCTTTCAATTCTTCGGAACGGATCGCGTTGTCGCTTTCTGAATCGATTGGCATGGGCGATTGGCGCATGTTGTTCCTGAATCGCGATCGCATCAAAAATGTATCGGTTTTGGATGTGAAGCGCGTGGCGAGCACTTACCTGAAGCCCGACAACCGCACGGTGGGGATTTTCTTACCTACCGAGAAACCCGAGCGCGCCGAAATTCCGGCAACCCCGGATGTAGACGCATTGGTAAAAGACTACAAAGGATCACAAACTATCGCTCAAGGCGAGGCATTCGATCCTTCCCCGGCTAATATTGAAACACGCACCAATCGCTCCGAACTTACCAACGGTATGAAATTGGCACTGCTGCCGAAGAAAACCCGTGGTGAATCAGTGGAAGCCACTATCACGTTACGCTTTGGCGATGAGAAATCCTTGCAGGGCCGCGCGAAGGCCGGGCAGTATGCGGCCAGCATGCTGAATAAGGGCACGAGCAAGAAAACGCGTCAGCAAATCAAAGATGAGTTCGATCGCCTCAAGGCGAATGTGTTCATTGGCGGAGGCGCTTCGCAAGCTTTCATTACCGTTACTACCACACGCCCCAATCTGGTGGAAACGATGAAACTGTTAGGCGAAGTGCTGAGAGATCCATCCTTCCCGGCGGATGAGTTTGACAAGGCCAAGAATGAGGAATTGGCCGGTATTGAAGCAAACCGTAGCGAGCCACAGGCCATTGCGTTTAACCGCATTCAGCGCCACATTTCGCCCTACAAAAAAGGCGATCCGCGTTACGTGGGCACGTTTGATGAAGACGTAGCCGACCTGAAGGCACTAAAAGTGGAGGATGCAAAAAAATTCTATTCGGATTTCTATGGCGCAAACAATGCCACCATGGCGGTAGTAGGCGATTTTGATTCGAACGAAGTAAAAGCTCTGGCTAATGAAATCTTTGGTAGCTGGAAGAGCGCGCAACCATTTACCCGCATCGCGAATACGGCTCAGTCGGTGCCCACCGTGAATGAGTCGATCGAAACGCCCGACAAAGCCAATGCGTTTTTCGTGGCTGCGTACAATTTCGAATTCCGCGATGACAATCCGGATTATGCTGCCGTTGTGCTAGGTAATTACATGCTGGGTGGTGGTTTCCTGAACTCCCGCCTTGCTACTCGCATTCGCCAGAAGGATGGCCTCAGTTATGGCGTAGGTTCGCAGTTTAGCGCAGGCGCGTTGGATCCCGTAGGTTCATATTTTGCTTTTGCCATTTATGCACCTGAGAACGTTGAAAAACTCGAGAAAGCGTACCGCGAGGAGATTGAGAAAGTAGTAAAAGAAGGTTTTACTGCGGAGGAAATCACCGCCGCTAAATCCGGCTGGCTGCAAGGGCGCACCGTTACGCGCGCGCAAGATCGCAGCCTGGCCAACTCGCTGAATAATTATCTGTTCATCAAACGTGATCTGTCGTGGGACGAGGCGTTGGAGAAAAAAGTAGAGCAACTCACGCCCGAACAGATCAATGGTGCGATGAAAAAGCACCTGAAACTCGAAAGCATGAACATCATCAAAGCGGGCGACTTTGCAAAAGCAAAGGCGAAGGCCGAAGAGAAAAAGTAATAAGTTGTTGTGTTTCCTTACAAGGCCCGCGGCAAGCCGCGGGCCTTTTTGTTTGCTACCATACCGATGAGATTTGCCATTCGAGTTGTTCTCCTCAAAATCAAAACTGGCGGGCTTGCTTTCACAGAGGCAATACCAGTCTACTGGCGACTTCTGTTCAACCCGTCCACCGGCATCAGCGTTCGGTAGTCCAACCCGCAGAACCGGCCCTTGGCTGGGGGCGTTTGACGCGTGAAGAAGTTTTTTTACTACTTTTATCAATTAATTAACCCGAAATCGATGAAAACGAAACTATTTTTTGTCTGCCTGGCTTTCCTTTTTTCCGGCACTTTGGTTTTCGCGCAGCTTTCCAAACAAGAAAAGAAGGAATGGAAACGCAAGGCTAAAGAGTACGCGAAGAACCCCTCAAACCTAAAGCAGCTAACCGAGGAGAAGCAAACAGCCGACAACTCGGTCAGTCAACTGAACACCCAGGTAAAACAACTACAGTCTTCCATGAGCGATAAAGATGCCCGCATTGCAGAATTGGAAGGCCAACTGAGCAACATGCGTTCGCAACTAAGTGCCACGCGTTCTGAGTTGGAGCAGTTAAAGGCGAGCCCCCCGGTAAACCCGATGGACTTTTCTAAAGGTGTGGTGTTTCGTGTACAGATCGGAGCTTTCAAAAACAAAGACCTCTCTAAGTACTTTGATAACAATCCCAACTTTGGTGGCGAAGCCGGCAAAGACACCGAGCCGCAGAAGATTACCATTGGTATTTTTCGCGATTATTGGGAAGCCGATACGTTCAAAAAATACATCCGCGACATGGGCGTGAAAGATGCCTGGATCGTACCTTACAAAGATGGACAACGCGTTGACATCAAAGATGTATTGGAAGGAGTAGTGGGCGAAAAGCCGGCTCCCAAAAAGTAAAGCCATCTTTCTCCGGAACAATTAAACCTGCCTCGGGCAGGTTTTTTTGTTTGCAGCCTTGTACTTTAGCAGCCTATTTTAACAATAGAACGATGCGGAACGGGTGTTTGGCGGTGATTTTGAGCCTGAGCGCGCTGGCGGTTCAAAGCCAGGTGCGACTTAGTAAACTAGCATTAGCCGCCAAGGAGCAATATGTGTTCTCGGGCACCGATATTCTGGTGACGGACACGCTCGTGATGGCAGACTCCGCCTCAATCGTGTTAACAGACGAAAAGAAAGAATATTTTTTACATGCCAAAGTACTTTCTATTGGCAAGGGCTGCCGCATTATTGGCAAAGGAACTCCGGGCGCGGCTGGTAAACCCGGACGAAAAGGCGCCACGCCTGGCGGACCGTGTGTTGATGGCGGGCCTGGCCGTTCAGGCACAGGCGGCAACCATGGCGACAACGGACGTATGCTTTCGCTCTATCTCGCACAAGTGCATCTTCACGGTAATTTGTTGGTTGATTTAAGCGGTGGCGATGGCGGAAATGGTGGCAACGGTGGCGAAGGCGGTGGCGGTGGCAGTGGCACCATTGGATGCGGCGGTGGCAGCGGTGGCTCGGGTGGAAACGGAGCCTCTGGGGGGAATGGTGGAAATGGCGGCACGTTAACAGTAGCTTGCAAAGGCTGCAACGAGCTTCAAGACCAGATAAATCAGAAACTGTTTGTACGCAATTTTGGGGGAGCCGCTGGTCTGGGTGGTTTCGCAGGCGCGGGGGGCGCTCCCGGACTATCTCCCAATGGTAAGGAAGGTAAACGGGGCGCCAAAGGCACGGCGGGTGTAGAGGGCACAGCCGGCAAGGCGGGGTCCGTGTTGTTAGATACGGTTGACTGATGGCATGGAGAAACGATGGGCCTATAAGTCAAAACCATCTGCCGAGGCCATAGAAAGCTTGGCCCAAGCCATTAACGTTAACCCCTACCTCAGCACGATCCTGCTGCAACGCGGCATCACTAACTTCGATGAAGCCAAAAAATTCTTCCGCCCTGAGTTGTCTCATCTGCATGATCCTTTTGAGATGCGCGACATGGCCGTGGCAGTGGAGCGGATTCAAAAGGCCATCACCCACCAAGAAAAAATTCTGGTTTTTGGGGATTATGATGTAGACGGAACCACATCCGTGGCACTGGTGTACAGCTATCTGCGACAATTTTATCCGCATTGCAGCTACTACATCCCAGATCGTTATTCGGAAGGGTATGGGGTTTCTGAAACCGGCATCAGCTGGGCTGAGCAAAATGACTTCAAGTTGATTATCGCGTTGGACCTCGGCATCAAATCGTCCGACATGGTAATGCTGGCCCAACACAAGGGAATCGATTTTATCATTTGCGACCACCACCTTCCGGGGGGCGAAATCCCTCAAGCCGTGGCAGTACTCGATCCCAAGCGGGCGGACTGCCCCTACCCGTTTCAAGAGTTGAGTGGCTGCGGCATCGGCTTTAAGCTGATGCAGGCGTACGCCCGGAAGTACCGGAAGGAGGCGGAAGTTTTTGACTACCTGGATTTAGTGGCCGTTTCCATCGCTTCCGATATCGTACCGATCAATGGCGAAAACCGGGTGTTGGCTTTTGCCGGCTTGGAAAAACTTAACAGCCATCCAATTCCGGGTTTGCAGGCGCTGCTACACATTGCTGGAGTTCAGACCGAAGCCGATATCAACACGATCGTGTTTTCGCTTGGGCCGCGAATTAACGCAGCCGGGCGGTTGGCCCATGCGCATGGCGCGGTAGAACTGCTCATCAGTAAAACGGAAGGCGAAGCACTGCTGCTGGCCGAAAAACTAAACCTGACCAACGTTGAAAGGCGCGAAGTAGATACCAGCATTACCGAAGAGGCCGTGGCTCTGATTGAAACAGATCCATTTTTACGGAATTCCCGGTCAACGGTATTGTACAAAGAAACCTGGCACAAAGGGGTAATTGGCATAGTTGCTGCTAGATGTGTAGAGAAATACTATCGCCCCACTGTGATCCTCACTCAATCCAACGGCAAAATAACCGGCTCCGCCCGCAGCGTAAAGGGTTTTGATCTTTACGAAGCGCTGGTGGCCTGTAGCCCGCTGCTCGACAAATACGGTGGGCACAAATACGCGGCCGGACTCACCATGGCGCCCGAGAATTACCCCGCTTTTCGCCAGCGCTTTGAAGAAGTGGTGAGTGAACGCATCTCCGAAGACATGCTGCTGCCCTCGGTGGATATCGATCTGGTGGTGCCATTCGATGCGATCACACCCCGCTTTATCCAAATAATGAAACAGTTCGCCCCGTTTGGTCCTGAAAATCTCAAGCCGGTATTCGAATCGCGCAACGTGTTTGTCCAAAATGCGCTCACCAATCTCAAAGACAAACACATTCGCTTTCTGGCAGGCCAACAAGGAAACAGCCATATCTTTACGGCCATTGGTTTTGACATGTTGGAATACTACCCACACCTCCTGGAAGGAAAGGCGTTTCGGATGGCTTACACCGTGGAAGAGAACACTTTTAATGGGGAAACCAGTATTCAGCTTCGGATTAAAGACATCAAATTTGACTGACAAAAGATGGTACTACGCGCAGACAACCTCCTAAAGCAGTATAAAAGCCGCATCGTGGTGAACAACGTATCGATTGAGGTTCGCCAAGGCGAGATTGTAGGACTGCTCGGCCCGAACGGGGCCGGCAAAACCACCAGCTTCTACATGATCGTGGGATTGATCAAACCCAATGCGGGCCAAATCTTTCTGGACCAGGAAAACATCACCGATCTGCCCATGTTTAAGCGGGCCAAAAAAGGAATCGGTTACCTCGCTCAGGAGGCCAGTGTGTTTCGTAAGCTAACGGTGGAAGAAAACCTGATGGCCCCGCTGGAGATGCGCGATATCAGCAAAGCCGCCCGAAAAGAAAAAGTGGAAAGCCTGTTGGAAGAGTTTAGTCTTACTCACGTACGCAAAAGCCTGGGTATGGTGCTTTCCGGCGGCGAGCGCAGACGTACGGAGATTGCCCGTGCATTAGCGGTAGATCCTAGCTTCGTGTTGTTAGACGAACCGTTTGCCGGAGTAGACCCGATAGCGGTAGAAGAAATCCAAAGCATTGTGGGGCGTTTGAAAAGCAAGAACATTGGCATCCTGATCACCGACCATAATGTAGACGAAACGTTGACCATTACAGACCGCGCGTACCTGATGGTGGAAGGGAAGCTGTTCAAACAAGGTACAGCCGAAGATTTGGCCAATGATCCGATGGTGCGGAAGGTCTACCTGGGCCAGAACTTCCGCCTGCGCCGGCCGGCTTCTTTGCCCGAATAGGCGCGCTTCCGGGCGTTTGCCATTCTTGCATTGTGTCTTACTTTTGCAAATTACGACCTGATGCAACTGATCAACTCCATCGTTACCTGGGTCATGAAGAAGCGCATTCACCAGATTGAGCTCTTCATGAAATACCCGCATGACGTGCAGGATGAGGTGTTGAAAAAGTTGCTGCATACGGCCCGGTACACCGCGTTTGGTTCCCAATACGGTTTTGACGACCTGCTCAACTACGAAGACTTTAAAAACCGGGTACCTGTTCACTCGTACGAGCGCATCTATCCGTACATCGAGCGTCTGATGCGCGGAGAACAGAACATTCTGTGGCCTTCAGAAACCCGCTGGTTCGCCAAGTCGTCCGGCACTACCAACGCCCGCAGCAAGTTTATTCCGGTCTCGCCCGAATCGCTGGACGAATGTCATTTCAAAGGCGGCAAAGACCTGCTGTCGATTTATGTGAACAATTACCCCGAAACGAAAATTTTCACCGGCAAAAGTCTGGCTGTGGGCGGCTCCCATCAAACCAACGAATTCGATCCGGAGTCTTCTTCGCACTATGGCGATGTATCGGCAGTTATTATGCAAAATCTGCCGCCGTGGGCTGAGTTCTTCCGCACGCCGAGTCTCGAAACGGCACTCATGAGCAACTGGGAGGAAAAAATTGAACGCCTGATGCGTGAAACGCTTGATGTAAACGTGACCCACATTGCAGGAGTACCCACGTGGACGGTGCTCCTGCTCCAACGGTTGCTCGAGCGCGAAAACAAAAAAAACATTCTCGAAATCTGGCCCAACCTGGAAGTATTCTTCCACGGTGCTGTGTCGTTCAAACCGTACCGCGCGTTGTTCGAACAGTTGATTCCGAGCAGCGGCATGCATTACTGGGAAACCTACAATGCCAGCGAGGGCTTTTTTGGAATTCAGGATCGTACAGACTCGGATGAGTTACTGCTCATGCTGGATTATGGCGTTTTTTACGAGTTCATTCCCCTCGACCATGTGGGCGAAGAATATCCCGATGCGATTTCGTTGGCGGATGTTGAAGTCGGAAAGAACTACGCCATGGTGATATCGACCAACGGGGGTTTATGGCGTTATCACATTGGCGACACCGTTAAGTTCACGAGCACGTATCCTTACCGGATTAAAATCAGCGGTCGCACCAAACATTTTATGAACGCCTTTGGTGAAGAGGTGATTGTTGAAAATGCGGAAGCAGCCATTACCAGCGCCTGCGAAAAAACAGGTGCGGTGATTCACAACTTTACCGCTGCCCCCATTTTTCTGGAACGCGGTAAGCGTGGCGGCCACGAATGGATTGTGGAGTTTGAACGGCAACCCTCCAGCGAAGGCGCATTTGTGCAGGCACTGGACGAACATCTGCGCCAAGTGAACTCCGACTACGATGCCAAACGTTCGGGTGATCTGGCGCTGGTCATGCCCACGCTGCATGCCGTGCCCGAGGGAACCTTTTACAGCTGGATGAAGAAACGCGGAAAGTTAGGTGGCCAGAACAAAGTGCCGCGCCTCAGCAACTCCCGCGAATACGTAGAGGAAATTTTGGCGATGCAAAAAAATGGCCACACGTAGGTGGCCGTTTTCTTAAGATGAACTTGTAGAATCAGGCATCACGCCACTTAATGCCACAGCCAATCGCCTTTGTTTTTGGCTGGCTCACCGGTTTACCGGCTAACAGCTCGTCTACCGCATTCTCCACGTACTTTTTCTGAGCCGCTGCTCCATCGCGCGCGTTGTCATCTATCGTGCCGATGTAGGCTACCTTCCATTGGCGGTCCGCTTTAGCGATCACGAATACATGTGGGGTATTGGTGGCTCCAAACGCTTTGGCAACCGCCTGCGTCTCATCATGCAGATAAGCAAACTCATACTTTTTCTGCCGTGCGCGCTTCACCATTTCCTCAAACGAATCGCCTTTTGAAATTTCTCCGGCATTTGGATTAATAGCAATCACCGGAAAACCTAGCGCATTGTACTTCCTGTGCAACGCAGCAATTCGGTCGTTATAGCCTTTCGAAAACGGGCAAGTATTACAATCGAAAATCACAATAAAACCTTTGGCGTCCCGATAGTCCGCCAACGACACCATTTTACCATCCACGTTCTTCAGCTTGAAGTCGCTTACCACATCACCCAACTCGTAGCCGGCTGGTCGAAATGAGAACGCCACCATCACCATCAAAAATAATCCCACCTGTTTCATCTTTATCATCGTTTTTGAATTTCTCTACTTCACCCGCGCCACCAACGCATCTAGCTCACCGTCTTTAAATTCCCTTTGTTCAAACACGCGCACCCCGGACTTTGGGTTGACAACTAGTGTAGCCGGCAGTGCACCCGACCACTTCTTCTCGATCAAATCGATCCATGAGTTGGGATCGGCCTCGTCCAAAAGAATCACTTCGCTCTCAATCTTTTTCCGTGTGATAAACCGAACCACTTTCGTGGGATCGGCATCCAAATTTAAGTCGAGACTCACAAAAACCATTTCCACCTCGGGGTGCGCACGTTGAAAGTTCTCGAACAACGGCATTTCCTTCACACAAGGCGCACACCAGGTAGCCCAAAAGTTGTAGATTCGAACGCGATCGCCCGGAGATTGAATACGTTGACTAAGTTCGCGGGCTGTTACGCGCGGAAGCGACTGGGCGCGAACGGCACCAACAGCAAGCAAACACGAAAAAAGAAAGCAAATCAGGCGCATGAACCAGGGTGTAAAAGTATCACTAAAAGCCTCAAATTTAAGGGCTTACAATTCACCAAAATTTACCTCGAAAACTATTCCACAAAAACGCAAAGTTGTCAACATTACCGGATTGTTATTGAATAAATAACTGATAAACAAATACTTACGTGCTTAATTATGAATCCAAGATTTGTGGACAACTCGGCCGCGCACCAAGCTTTACTTTCAAAAAGTTGACTTATAAGAAACAGATTTTCAACTAAATACAGGGTAAAAAATCAGGCCATCCGGGTATGGGTACACAACGAATTCAAAAACTTTTCAACATCCGTTATCCGATTATTCAGGCGGGCATGGTTTGGTGCAGTGGGTGGCGGCTGGCAGCAGCAGTTAGTGCATATGGAGGCCTGGGATTAATCGGCTCTGGCTCGATGACCCCGGAGTTGCTGCGCGAGCATATCCGCAAATGCCAACAAGCTACCAACCAACCATTTGGCGTAAATGTACCGCTGCTTTACCCCCGGGTGGCCGAGATACTTCAGGTGATTGCGGACGAGGGCGTAAAGATCGTGTTTACATCCGCAGGCAACCCAGCTACGTGGACGAGCAAGCTGAAAGACAAGGGCATCACCGTGGTGCACGTAGTTTCGTCCATACGTTTTGCACAAAAAAGCCAGGCGGCCGGAGTGGATGCGGTGGTAGCCGAGGGCTTTGAGGCCGGGGGCCATAACGGCCGCGAAGAGACCACCACGTTGTGTTTGGTTCCGCTGGTGCGCGATGCGATTACCATACCTCTGCTGGCCGCGGGTGGCATCGGCTCGGGCCGGGCAATGGTAGCGGTAGAGGCGCTGGGGGCCGAGGGCTTTCAAGTGGGCACCCGTTTTGCTGCAAGCCAAGAGTCCTCCGCAAATGAGGCCTTTAAAAATCGCGTAGCAGCAGTGCAAGAGGGCGACACGGTCCTTACGCTGAAAGATTTGACACCGGTGCGGTTGATCAAAAACAAATTTTATGAGCAAGTAGCTGCTGCCGAAAAAGCGGGCGCTACAGCCGAAGAGTTGCTGACATTGTTGGGCAAGGGACGTTCTCGCCTGGGAATTTTTGAGGGCAACCTAACCGAGGGCGAATTGGAAATCGGGCAGATCAGTGCCGCCATACGCAGCATCCAGCCGGCTGCGGATATCATACACGAGATGTGGCAGGAATACCTGGCCGTAAAAGAACAACTTACCCGACCATGAACATCCGGTTCATTAAAGAAACATGCATCTACGCCCAAGATCTGGATTCCATGCGCTCGTTCTACGCAGATATTCTCGGGCTTCCGGTAATTGACTACGCGCTTGGAAAACAAATCTGAGGTGGCGGATTAGGCTGCTTCCAAGCAACAGTTACTAGAAAACGCCATCGTGCTATTGAATACCGTTATCTGGAAAACCGGTCAGGAGTCTTGCTACTTCCATGTTATGCACAATGCCGCGGGACATTGTAGCGGCCACCGCTCATTGGCACATTTGCTTGCCACACATTCCAACGCGACACCAACGCAAGCAAAAGAGCCAACCTTTTCCACGCTCGACTGAGAAACTTAAGATGAATTGTGACTTTGGTTGATTCATAGAGAGCGTTAACTATGAGATAGCTAAAAAATAAACCCTAAATTAGGAACAAAGATTCGCCACCAACTTGAACCGTTATGTTGAAAAGCTTTTTTACATCAGCAATCAGAAATTTGAAAAGAAACAGACTATACACTGCAATTAATGTATTAGGATTGGCACTTGGGATTGCTTGTTGCGTGGTAATTTTTGTAATCGTGAAGTACGAAACTTCGTTTGATGACTATCACAGCAAGGCTGACAGGATTTATCGGGTAAACTTAAATCAACAAACGGCACAAGGAAGGCCACTTGATGGATGTAACTATTCTCCTCTAGCTGAAGCCATTCGGAGTGATGTTACAGGGTTGGAGGAAGTCACCGGAGTTTACTGTTTACAAATTTATCAGTTTTCAAAAGATGATAATCTTTTCGAGAACAAGTACGCTTTCTTTGCCGACCAAAATTATTTCAATGTTTTTGACGTAGTCTGGATAGCTGGCAATCAGAAGCAAGCATTGAGTTTGCCCAACTCAGTTGTTGTGACAGATTCCTTTGCTAAAACGTTTCTCGGAGGCAATGCTCTCGGTAGTTCCTTTACATTGGAAAACAAGTTAAGCCTTACGGTTACAGGGATTGTGAAGGATCCCCCCACCAATACAGATCATCCCTATAGTATATTGATTTCGTATTCTTCATTGGCGAACTTTAATCCAGAAGCCGTAGACAACTGGCAGACAATCGGTGCCGGAGCAACATATGTTGTGTTCGGCAACAATACGCGGCCAGATCAGATATATCCTCAACTTGATAAGATCATTCAAAAACATTTAAGTCAAGAGGTTGCAAAACAAACTGAGTTTTTCTTAATGCCGTTGAACGATAATCATGATCGAAATTATGATTACTCAAGCTTCAACTATGATTTCCCAGTGCCTGTGATGGTTATCTTATCGATCATTGCTGGGATGATCGCTTTCATCGCTTGTGTCAATTTTGTAAATCTTGCCACGGCCCAATCCCTGAAGAGGGCGAAAGAAGTAGGGCTCAGAAAAACGATGGGGAGTAGTCGTATTCACCTAATTGCGCAATACATGAGCGAAGCTTTTGTGATAACCCTGTTCTCAGTGATGGTCGGACTAGTAATTGCTAAAATAGGAATGATCCAATTGAACGAACTCTATGGCGGAAATTATTTACAATTTAATCTCTTGGGAAACCCTTCAACGATATTGTTTATAGCTGGTATTACAGTCACCATAAGTATTCTGGCTGGATTTTATCCAGCTTTTATTTTATCAGGGTACAAGCCAGTCTTGGCATTAAAATCTCAAACTTATACTGGAAAAACAAAAGGGCTTTCAGTAAGAAGAGGATTGGTCATTTGCCAATTTGCAGGTGCTCAAGTTTTGATTCTTGTTACCATCATCATGATTAATCAAATTAGTTTTTTTAGAGACCGCCCACACAGTTATAATCCAGAAGCAATTGTAATTATTCCTGCTTTACGTGGCAATGAAACTCAACAGCATGACAAATTGAATCGTGAACTCACAAAAGTACAGGGAGTAATAAAGCACAGTTTTGGGAATGCTGGAAATGAAACAGCTGAATTTTATACCAATGAGGAGGACAGGCACTCTGGGATTATTAGTTATGTTGATACATCTTATGTTCATGTCTTTAATTCAGAACTGCTGGCAGGGATAAATTTTTCTTCTGAAGCTACCCAATCACCTTCCGAAGTTTTGGTTAACGAATCCTTAATGAAGACGTTGGGTATTGAAAATCCAGCACTAGCCATCGGCAGTATCTACACATTAAATAATCAGCAGGTTACCATTCGCGGAGTTATTAAGGATTCTTATACGCAACCCTTGAGCACTAAAGTTGATCCAATCAGTTTTCAATATCTCCCGAAAAAGTTTACTGGGCTTGCGATCAATATATCAACGGATGATATACCGAAAACATTGGCGGGTATTGAAAAAGCATGGAAGGATGTATATCCCAATTACCTCTTCAAGTATCAGTTTATGGATGATTCCTTAAATCGCGAGTATGGATTTTACAATATTATCTTTTCGTTTTTAGGCACAGCGTCCTTTTTGGCAATCTTCATTGGCTGCCTGGGTTTATATGGTTTAGTTTCCTTTATGGCCATTCAACGCACCAAGGAGATTGGTATTCGTAAAGTGTTTGGCGCTACTGTAACCAACATAATCATGATGTTTACAAAGGAATCTTCGATTCTAATAGTTGTCGCTTTTGTGGTAGCATCTCCATTGGCTCACTTTGTCGGAATTGCTATGCTTATGGAATTTCCCGAACGTGTGAAACCGGGGGTTGGAATTTTTATTATGACTCTCTTCGGTTCTCTTTTTGTTGCTCTTCTGACAGTGACTTATCGTTCATTTCGTGCAGCCATTCAAAACCCTGGAGAAAGCCTGAGAACTGAAGGCTGACACCACACCAACGCCCGTGCCTCGCATGCCAACACACAATCAAAGCACTGGCATCCGTATGGTTAAGTAACGTGCGACTGCGGAACATCTGCATAGAGGCTTTGCGGCAACAGCGGCGTGACGTGTAGCTATAAGTTTCTATCTTCGTTCAACGCTCTGTGTCGGGGACAGCACGCGATTTCAAAAGCCCGCTACTGCGCAAACACTGGTCGATCCAGCCGGGAATGTAGTGGAACTTGTGCCCGCGGGCATCTGGGATTAGCGTACGACAACTGTTACTTTTTGATCAGCCACACGAGGCGTAACCTCTGGCTGCAGGCTGCGTTCTTCACGCCAACGTAAAAAGTCCTTGTACAAAATGCAGTCGACCAACACTTCCTTCTCGCGAAGAATTTTGATGATTTTCGTTCGATCGAATGTGGTCTGAAATACTTCCTTCAACTCCGACGGTAAAGATGAGATACGGATAAATTCAATCCCACGGTATTCTTCTGGCAACTCCATAAATTCGGCTAACGTAAATCTTTATCAAGCTTTGGCGAAGATGGTAACCTTAACCCTGATACCCAAACTCCTTTTAGCCGCTTATACCCCTTTTATTTTTGTTTTTCACCTAGGTGAATGCCGCACACCCATCGCGCACGTGTTTCTTAACGGGAAGGAAACATGCGGGAAATGCTTATTCCGTTTTAAGCTTGGTGTAATACTGTCAAAAATCAAGATCAATTCTTTTACCTTCGGGATTTCCAGCGCCTCTCGCCTGGAAATTCGATACCATGTTACGAAACCAACGTTCTAAGTTCTCGCTGCGCGGCAAAGGCACTTACCTCAACTGCGCCTACATGTCGCCCTTGCTTAAGTCGGTTGAGAAGGCCGGTTTGCTGGGTATTCAGCGAAAGCGAAATCCGCTCAGCACCAAACCTGCAGATTTCTTTTCGGAAACCGAAACTTTGCGCACCCTCTTTGCCGAGTTGATCGATTGCCCTGAATCCCAACGTGTGGTTGTTATACCATCTGTGTCTTACGGGATGGCAAATGTGGTGACCAACGTATCGCTACAAAAAGGCGATCAAGTGGTGGTAGCTACCGAGCAATTTCCAAGCAACGTGTACCCGTGGCAACGTCTCTGCCATGATCAGGGTGGGCAACTGGTGAAAATCGCGGCTCCCTCCGTGGACGCAAATCGCGGGAAACGCTGGAACGAACAAATCCTGAATGCCATTGGCCCGCGCACGAAAGTAGTTGCGTTGGGGCACGTACACTGGGCAGACGGCACACGGTTTCACCTGCAAGCCATCCGGCAGCGAACGCGAGAAGTGGGCGCCCTCTTGATTATTGATGGTACTCAATCCGTTGGCGCGATGCCATTTTCGTGGAAGGAGATCCAACCGGATGCACTTATTTGTGCGGGTTACAAGTGGCTCATGGGCCCGTACTCATTTGGCCTCGCGTGCTACGGTTCTCATTTCGATCAAGGTAAACCGATTGAAGAAAACTGGATCAATCGAAAATTCAGTGAGGATTTTACGGGGCTGGTCAATTATCAGTCCGAATATCAGCCCGGTGCGCTCCGCTACGAAGTGGGTGAGCACAGCAATTTTATTCTGCTCCCCATGATGGTGGCTGCCTTGCAGCAAGTACTCACGTGGCAGCCCGCGCGCATACAGTCCTACTGCGAAAAAATCTCGCAAACCGCCGTCCATCAGCTTCGCGAGAATGGCTTTTGGATAGAAGCCGAAGACCGCGGTCATCATCTATTTGGTATCCGCCTGCCAGCCCACAAGAACATGGATCGCGTGAAGCAAACCCTGCAGCAGGCCAACCTGCATGTATCCTTCCGGGGTGACTGCATTCGTGTAGCACCCCATTTGTATAACTCTGCAGACGAATTGAATCGTTTGGCTAATTTGATGATCCAATCATGAAATCACTTTTGCTTTTTCTGCTGCTTGTCATCAGTACATGGGTACAGGCGCAATCATTTTCTTTTGTCTTTCTTCACAAAAATCCAGCCGCCCCCGTGCTTCCCAAACCGGAAGCCGAAGCGTTGATGAAAGGCCACATGGCCAACATGGAGCAGTTAACAAAAGAAGGAAAGTTGCTGGCCGCAGGTCCCTTTGAAGGCGGAGGCGGCATCTTTGTTTTTCGCGCGGCTACGCCCGCAGAAATTGCTGAATGGACTCAACCGGATCCTGGCATTCAGGCAAAACGCTGGAACCTGGAATTACTTACCTACCAACCGTCCTACGGCTCCATCTGTCTGGTGAACGAACCTTACACGATGGTGGAGTACACGTTCGTTTATTTTCGGTCAGACGTCCGGAAATTCAACGTGCAACAAGCTACCGCCACGGTGGGGCAACATCAACAATTTGTAAAGCAACTAGCCGCCACCGGCAACCTGGTGGCTGCGGGGGTCTTTGGTGAACTGGATGGCGCATTGGTGGTGATGAAAGGTGCCGTTGACGAAAAAACGTTTCTGGAAGACCCTGCTGTAAAAGAGGCTCTCTTTCTGCCGGACATCAAGAAGTTATACATTGCCCAAGGGGCGTTCTGCGAGAAGTAATCCACCACCAGAGCGCTGGCTACTCCGCAACTACTACGGCCAGCTTCTTTCCATCCGCACTCACCGCAAGGCGGGTAATTCCCTTCGCTTTAAAGGCGGTCGGCATGGAAATCGGCATCCATTTTCTCTCTTTCGCACGCCAGATAAAAAATGCTTCACCATCACTCATGATGATTTCACCCCCGGGCGTCCAGGCGAGATCTTCGCGGTTGGGCATGCAGGGCGCAATAGACGATAGTTTTTTCTCGGAGTGGTTCCACTTCATAATCTGCCAGCCACTGTCGGCTTTCTGTACAAAGCTAATGGCTGCTTCGTTGGGTATCCGGTGCAGCGACCGGCCGATGGATTGGGCGATCACGGTGTCGGCACGATCGGGCAGTCGCAGCAAATGCAACGTGTTGGGCTCGCCTAACACAAACATGGCCAAATGGCTATTGTCGAGCCACGCATGGTAGCCCACGGTTAAATGATCGATGAGCACTTCAGCCGAACCACCCGCGAGGGGATACTTGCCGAGATCCTGCGCACCGTTGTCGCGCTGAATGATGCAGGAGAAGTGTTGCAAATCGGGCGTTACGGTGGGTGAATACTCCCGTTCTTCGGTTTGCGTTACCAAACTAGTCTTTTGGGTAAGTAAGTGGTACGATTTTATTTCCGCGCGGCCCGACTCATTGAAGGAAGAGTAGAGCAACAACGGTTGAGTGGGATGAAAAAACGGCTGGTTGTCGTAACCCACATGCTGCGTGATGTTTTGCGGACGATCCAC
>JBIIVI010000313.1:0-3865 GCA_044339555.1 Cyclobacteriaceae bacterium
TCGGTGAAGTGAAGGCCGGCCGTAGGAGCCGCCACGGCACCACTCCATTGCGCATAGACGGTCTGATAGCGTTCACGGTCTTCTTGCTGCGCGGCGCGTTTAATGTAAGGTGGTAACGGGGTGATTCCGGTTTGTTGAACTATTTCCGCAAAACTTTTTTCAGCTGGTTCCCATGAAATTTCCACGTGCCCGGCAGTCCGGTTTTCCAGTCGGGCGTACAGTGTACCATCTGGCGTCTTTTTTTCCAACACCAAATCGTTGGGCCATCGTTTCAGGTTACCGATGGCGCAATGCCAGGTCACTTTTCTTTTTGCTTCCATCGCCACCGACATCACCGATGAGGGTGCCACGGGTTGCAGCAATAACAGTTCGATGGTAGCGCCGGATTCTTTTTCGAAAAACAGGCGTGCAGGAATTACTTTGGTGTTATTGAATACCAGCAACGAGTGGTCGGGTAACAAATCCGGTAAATCCAAAAAAGTACGGTGCTGAATTTTTCCGGCTTGGTAGTGCAGCAGTTTGGATTGGTCGCGTTCGGCCAATGGAAAGGCGGCTATCCGATCGGGCGGAAGCGGGTATGTAAATTCGTTGATATCGATGGATTGCATATTTTCATGTTCAAAAAAACCTTGGCATGATAAACAAAAAATAACCCTGCGGGATATTTTAGAGCAAATGTTTATCGTTTCGAAAAAATACTCCTCAAAGTGCTAAATTTTTCAATGATTAATGTAAACACAGTTTTAGATTTAACATCCTACCTTTTTTTGAGGGGTCAGGGCTCACAGGCCCGGAAGATGAAACAATTAGTTTTGGTTTGAATGTGGGGGTGTTGCTGAATAAAAAACTTAAATCGCCAGAGCGGTGAACGAGGAGCGTTGTCTCTCTTTAGTACTGCGCGGCTAAAAATCTGACAGGTCTCCATCGCGAAAGCAAAAAAGACCTGTCAGATTTTTGATCTTAACTCAAATTGAAAATACGAAGTAGATTACTGCCATGAAGCTTTTTCAAATTCGGAGGATACGACTTTTGAGTTTCGTGTTCGGGGCAGTTTTGGCCAACTCAGCTGAGTCCCAAAAATGGTCGCTCGACTTTCAACTTGGCACGTTCAGTACGTTCAATTACTTCACTGAAAAATATGGACAGTCATCACTTTTTCATACCGTGCCGAATGCAGCGCTGGGGGCTACGCTGGGTGTTGGGTATCGCGTGGCGCCGGGGTATGTGGTGGCCGTAAACTACTCGCTGTTTCCTTCTATGTTAAAGTACAGGTACAGCATCGACATTGTGCGCGGTGTGAGGCCCGTGGGGTTTGGTTATGCACGCGGAATCGGGATGCGGGAGCTGGCTTTGGTGGTTGAAAGGCAGAAACAGATTCTACCTCATAAAAAGTGGTATTTACAATGGTTAATTCGCGGGGGTGTTTCATACAATTTTTTACCGCCGGTAAATCGCGGGGACTATGAACAACCCAATACACAGATTGGGCTTCCCGGTACCCCCGATCAGGCCGACAGCACTAGTACCATTATCGAGCGGCCTCATGTAATTGGTTTGAAGTTGGGCACTGGTATTAGCTTTAAGCCGAAAACGGCCAGCCGATTTGCCTATGGATTGATTTTCGATTCCTTTATCTCACCCAGCCGGTTTGCAAGCGAGCGGGTCTTCTTTAGCAATGCGGGCAGGGCAATGGAAAACCGAATTGCCACCAATGGGTCGTATGTTTCGTTTCGACTAACGGTGTCCTACCAAATGGGCAAGTCGCGAAATAACACGACCACTCGTTAAAAACCCGACAGGTCTCCATCGCGAAAGCAAAAAGGGCCTGTTCTACTTTTCGGAACTTTGGTATCTTTTTTAATCCGCGGAAGCGTTGCATCTTCGCCCACATGTCGTGGCAAGCCGATTTCTTTTCGCGCACGTTTGATTTCCGCTTCGAGGCGCGTACCTCGCGTGGCCGAATGACCCAGAAAAAATCCTGGTTTTTACGACTATGGGATGACCGTGAGCCTGAGCGAATCGGGGTGGGGGAGTGCAGTTTGTTGTTGGGTTTGAGTCCGGAAAACCCGGAAAACATTGAGTCGCAATTGGTAGCGCTAACCGATGCCTTGCGGGCGATGCCTGCGGAGGCTGCATTACTCCCTTTCGGGGAGTTGAGGAATTTTGCGGAACAGCGGCTGGCCATCGGCAACAGCCCGGCGCTTCTATTTGCGTTTGAAACCGCGCTACTGGATTGGCAACAGGGCGGCAAGCGACACCTCTTTGCCAACTCATTTGTGCAGGGCCAACCTATACCCATTAACGGCTTGATCTGGATGGGCGGACTGGACGCGATGTTGCAGCAAATCGAAATCAAAATCCGCGATGGTTTTACCACCATTAAAATGAAGGTGGGCGGACTTGACTTTGAAAAAGAGTGCGACATCCTGCAATATGTTCGTAGAAAATATTTTCGCGATCAAATTACCCTGCGCCTCGATGCAAATGGCGCATTCAAAAAAGGGGATGCACGTTACAAGTTGAACCAACTGGCGCGCTTTGAGATTCACTCGATTGAGCAGCCCGTGCCGGTGGGCTCGCCCGAGTGGAAAGACTTGTGTAAGCAGTCGCCCATCCCCATCGCGCTTGATGAAGAACTGATTGGCGTGGCAGGTCGGCATCATAAAGAACAGCTTTTGGATCGGATTCAACCCCAGTATATCATTCTCAAGCCTTCGCTGCACGGTGGCCTTAGCGGCTGCGCAGAGTGGATTGACGTAGCGAAAGCAAGAGGCATTGATTTTTGGATGACGTCTGCGCTCGAATCCAACATTGGTTTGAACGCCATTGCGCAATTCACCGCGGGGTACGCGCCTCACTTACCACAAGGGCTCGGCACCGGATCTCTTTATCACAATAACTGGCCGAGTCCGCTGGAAGTGGCGGCCGGTCAAATCCGGTACAACGCAGCCCAGCCTTGGGGTGAAATCACCGATCAGCCAAGTGCGTCCGACACAGCAGCGGAATCCGATCAGTAATCCCACCATCATGAATCATACGCTTCACCTCGCCCTTCAAATTGTTCCACTTTCGCAGCAGCCGGCTTATCCCATCATTGATCGCGCCATTGCCATGATTGAGAAGTCGGGTTTGCCTTTTGTGGTAGGTCCTATGGAAACCGTATTACAAGGGGATTATGACACGGTCATGCGGGTGGCCAAAGAAGCACAACTTGCTGCTTGGGAGGCAGGAGCGGATGAACTGGTTGTGTCGATAAAATTGCACGTGCGCAGAAATGGGCCGGTGTTGTTCGAAGAGAAGGGGTTAGATCGTCAACGCTTGTAAGTTAGATGCAGCGGTTGCTAAAATTTCAGTTCGATGAAGATTGGCTGATCACGTTCACGGGTTTGGCGCTGGTGATCCTGCCCGTGGTGGTGTTTCCCTTACCGGCACCGTCCTACAAGTGGTCGGATTTGGTTTCTACTCACTATTCTGTGTTTGCGATTGTGGGACAAGGGTTGCTCGCTTGTGGAGTTTGGCTGGTGATTGCTAGACTCACCAATAGAAATGGGCGTTCGAGTTTGTTGGCATTCGCATTTGTTTGGAGTGTTGGCCAGCTGGCGTTGGCGATGGCAGGTGCGGCTTGGGCGCGCGCACTCGGCCTGGAGGCTGTGATCTTTAGTTTATTGATTGGTTTGATCCTCGGTCAAGTCATGCGCGTGCCGGCTGGCTGGCGGCAGGTGATGTCCTCCGAAACTTGGGTGAAGATAGGTTTGGTGATGCTGGGGGCCAGCGTGATTTTTTCCGATTTGCTCAAAGCGGGAGGTCTCGGCCTGCTCCAGGCGGCCGTGGTAGTAATCGCAGTTTGGTATGCTGCATTTTATAT
>JBIIVI010000038.1:0-17410 GCA_044339555.1 Cyclobacteriaceae bacterium
TGTTGATAATCAATCATTTAACTTCAGTAGATCGGTTCGCAACCCCGATGAGTACGAAATTCGGCTTTCGAACACGCAAACCCAAAACAAGGATGAACTCCGTTACTCAATTGCCGTGTTGAAAGACGAGTTCCCCACCATCTCACTCCAGCAGCAAAAAGACAGTTCGCTTTTTAGAACGCTTTGGTTGGGTGGATATGCGAGTGATGACTATGGTGTGAGCGAAATGCGCGTGAACTATCAGATCTTCCGCGGAATGCGCGAAGAAACCGGTTCGTTTGAATTACCCGTAAATCCCGGATTTCCTGAACAGCGGATCTTCCACACCTGGGTGCTGGATAGTCTGCGGTTAAAACCGGGCGATCAATTGACTTACTACGTACGCGTGTGGGACAACGATGGGGTCAATGGCCGAAAAGCTTCGCAGTCGGCCACCTTCCGGCTGGCGCTTCCCTCGCAGGCAGCACTCGAAAAAGAAATCGAGCGGGGAACTCAAAATACGCAGGAGAAATTTCAACAGAGTGTAAAAAAATCCGAGGAGATCAAACGCGGGTTGGAAGAGGCCATTCAAAAACTCAAGGGCAAACAAAACCTGGATTGGCAAGACAAGCAGATGTTGCAAACACTGCTGGAAGAACGCAAAAAGCTTGACCAACAACTTGATCAGCTGCGCAAAGATGCCCGCGAATTGGAAGAGAAGAAAGACGAGTTCACCGAAGAAAGCGAACGCTTACAGGAGAAATCCGAGGAAGTACAGAAACGCCTGGACGAACTGATGGATGAGGAACAACGCAAGTTGCTGGAAGAATTGGAAAAACTTTTGAAAGACAACGCGCCTTCGCAACAGCTCATGAAATTACTCGAGCAAATGCAACGCAAGGAGCGCGACTTTAAAAAGGAAATGGAACGGGCGCAGGAACTTTACAAGCAATTGCAGTACGAATACAAACTGGAGCAAACCACTGAAAAGCTGCAAGAAAAAATTGACGCCCAGGAGGAACTATTGAAAAACACAGAAGCACTTAGTCCGGAGGAGAAAACCGGCCGCGAGTCAAAAAAACAGTCAGGCGAACAGTCCAAAAAAGATTCGGAAAAATCAGGCGCTGAAAAGCCCGGCGAGTCTTCTCCCGAAAAGACGCCCGAAGAACTTGCCCAAGAGCAAGAGGAATTGAAATCAAGCCTGGACGAGTTGAAAAAGGATGTGGCGGAATTGGAAGAAATGGGTGAGGACGTGGAAGAACCGGCCGAACTCCCGAGCGAGCAGCAGATGGATGACATCGCCAACGATCAACAACAGAGCCAGGAATCACTCGAACAAGGCAAGCCCCAAAAGGCTGCCCAACAACAAAAGCAGGCCGTGCAAAAAATGAAACAGATGAAAAACCAGATGCAGGGCGCACTGGACAACATGCAGATGGAAATGGACATGCAGAACCTGGAAAGCCTTCGCCAGATCATTCATGGCCTGGTAAAACTTTCGTTCGATCAGGAGAACATCACCAAAGAGTTCCTGCCCATTCAACAAACCGACCCCGCTTACGTGGAATTGTCGCAGCGGCAATTGAAGCTCAAGGATGACGCTAAGGTGTTGGAAGACAGTTTGTTATCTCTATCTAAGCGCGATGCCAGAATGAGTGCCATCGTTACTAAAGAAGTGGGCAAGCTTAACGATCACGTAGATAAAGCCGTGGAGTTTGTACGGGATCGAAAGAAAGGGAATGCGGGAAGTGAGATGCAATTCGCGATGACCAGCATCAACAACCTGGCTTTGCTCTTGAACGATCATTTCGATGCCATGATGCAAATGATGCAGAACGCAATGATGATGCCCGGTAAGGGAAAACCGAAAAAAGGGCAGAAGATGCCCGGTTTGGGCGAAAAGCAACGCGAGCTAAACAGAAGAACCGAGGAGCTGATGAAAGGTGAAAAGCCCGGGCGCGAGATGTCGGAAGAGTTGGCTCGGTTGGCAATGGAGCAGGAGGCTATTCGTAGAATGCTACAGGAGATGCAGGAAGGCCTGAAAAAGAATGGCCAGAAGCCTGGGGGCGATTTACCCGGCAAGATGGAAGAAACAGAAATCGATCTTATCAACAAGCGGCTCACCAACCAACTGCTCCAGCGGCAGCGTGAAATCCTGACTCGTTTGCTCGAAACCGAGAAGTCCATGCGCGAGCAAAACATGGACGAAGAGCGCAAGGGTGAAACCGCCCGAGAGTATGAAAATGCCCTTCCACGCTCATTTGAACAGTATTTAAGATTAAAGGAAAAAGAATTAGAATTGCTCAAAACCGTTCCACCCAAGTTGTACCCATACTACAAGCAGGAGGTGAGCGAGTATTTTAAACGTCTAGGAAACAATTGATGACTCCCGTTGGCATGAAAAGCATCCGAATCGAAATCCCCTCGTTGTCCGAAAACATCCGGATGATCGAAAGCTTCATCGACAATGCAAAAGAGAAGTTTCATCTAGATGATGACATCTACGGGAACATCATGATTGCCGTAACCGAGGCGGTAAACAACGCGATCAAGCACGGCAATCGGGGCGATGTTAAAAAGAACGTAACGCTGGCGTTGGGGGTTGAAGAAAACCTGATCCGCTTTTCTGTGATCGATGAGGGCCCCGGGTTCGACTATCATCATTTACCTGATCCCACAGCTCCCGAAAATCTCGAAAAGCCAAGCGGTCGCGGTATTTTTCTGATGAAGCACCTGGCGGATGAGGTGGAGTTTAAAGATGGCGGGCGACAAGTGGAGCTCCGTTTCTACATGAATTGATGGCCATTCGCCTGTTCTACCAGGAAACCCGGTTTCGGCTCCGTAATCCGAAAAAAACAATCCATTGGCTCAAACAAGCTATTCGAGCTGAAAAGCATCTTCTGGGGGAGCTTAACTATGTGCTCTGCACAGATGCTGTTCTGCTGCCGCTGAACCAAGGCTACCTCCGGCACAACACCCTTACAGACATCATCACCTTTCAGTTTCATGATAAAGGCGAGCCGCTTGCCGGTGAGATTTACATCAGCATCGATCGCGTACGCGAGAATGCGATTAAGTTCAAGGTCTCCGCCCAGGAAGAGCTCCACCGCGTGATGGTACACGGTCTTTTGCATTTGATGGGGTACACCGACAAGCGGGCCTCCGACAAAGGCCGGATGCGCAAAAAAGAGGACACCTATCTATCTTTGTGGAAATAAGTTCCACGTGAAACATCGCCAACAAACCAAGGAGGTTAGTTGCGTGTTCCACGTGGAACAATCTATGTGACTTAAAGCCATGTTTCCAGAATACGATGTAATTGTGGTGGGGGCCGGTCATGCCGGGTGCGAAGCCGCGGCCGCAGCAGCGAACATGGGCTCAAGGGTGCTCTTGGTGACGATGAACATGGGCACTATTGCCCAGATGAGCTGTAACCCTGCGATGGGCGGAGTTGCCAAAGGACAGATCGTACGCGAGATTGATGCGCTGGGTGGCTACTCAGGAATCATCTCGGATAAATCGATGCTTCAATTTCGGATGTTAAACCTCTCTAAGGGCCCGGCCATGTGGAGTCCCCGTACCCAAAACGATCGGGCGCGATTCGCAGAGGAGTGGCGGCTTGCGCTAGAACGCACCCCGAACGTTGACTTCTGGCAGGAAATGGTTTCCGGGTTGGTTGTGAAAAACCAAAAGGTGGTTGGCGTCCGAACGGCCCTTGGCATCGAGATAAAAGGCAAGGCCGTGGTTCTTACCAATGGCACGTTTCTAAACGGTAAAATCCATATTGGCGAGAAGAACTTTGGTGGCGGCCGAACCGGCGAAAAAGCCGCTACCGGTATTACCGAGCAATTGATTGAACTGGGCTTTGAAGCGGGCCGGATGAAAACAGGTACACCTCCACGCGTAGACGGCCGCTCGCTCGACTACTCCAAAATGGAAGAACAGCGAGGCGATGACAAACCAGGGAAGTTTTCTTACACGGACACAAAACCGCTTGATCGTCAACTGAGCTGCTGGATTACCTATACCAACGACTCCGTGCATAAGACCCTGGAAAAAGGCTTCGATAAGTCGCCTATGTTTCAAGGTCGTATTCAAGGCCTGGGCCCCCGCTACTGCCCCTCCATTGAAGACAAAATAAACCGCTTTGCTGAGCGCGACCGCCACCAGATTTTCGTAGAACCGGAGGGCTGGGAAACCGTGGAAATCTATGTGAATGGGTTCTCGACTTCCCTGCCTGAAGACATTCAATATCAAGCGCTTACGAAGATTCCAGGCTTCGAAAATGCACGGATGTTTCGCCCTGGGTACGCGATTGAATACGACTTCTTTCCGCCCACTCAACTGAAAATGTCATTAGAAACTCAACTCATTGACAATCTGTATTTTGCGGGCCAGATAAACGGCACCACCGGCTACGAAGAAGCTGCCTGCCAGGGGTTGATGGCCGGCATTAACGCGCACAATAAAGTGCACAAAAAAGAGCCCTTCGTCCTGAAACGCTCCGAAGCCTATATCGGGGTGCTAATCGATGACCTAGTTAACAAGGGCACCCAAGAACCCTATCGGATGTTCACCAGCCGGGCAGAGTACCGAATCCTACTGCGCCAGGATAACGCTGACTTACGCCTCACCCGCAAGGGCCATGCTTTGGGACTTGCCTCGAATGAACGTCTCCACCAATTGGAGAAAAAAGAAACCGCTATCCAAATGCTGCGTGCGAAATTGGAAGAGCTGAAGCTGGACCCCGAGGAAGTGAATCCTGCGCTCGAAGCGATTCCTACCAGTGCGCTAAAAGAAAAAACCACTGCCACCAACTTGTTGCGAAGGCCCCAGGTAGAGATGGCAAACATGCGCAGCCTCAGCACCAAAACGCACGCGCTGCTGGCTGAATTCCCCGAGGAAATCCAGGAACAAGTGGAAATCGAAATCAAATACGAGGCGTACATCGAGCGGGAGAAAAAGCAAGCCGAAAAAATTGAAGGCCTGGAAGAATACCGGATCTGGCCTGATTTTGATTACGATCGTGTGAAAGCACTATCGTCCGAAGCCCGGGAAAAGCTCAAAAAACATCGGCCACAGACCATCGGACAGATGTCGCGAATCAGTGGTGTATCGCCTGCCGATGTCTCCGTTCTCACGGTCTACCTCGGCAAGTAGAAGATGGATTTGTCTAAACCGGCTCATTGCCCGATTTGCGGAAACGGAGCGTTCAAATTTGAACTCCAAACCCGCGACTATGCTGTCAGCCAACAGGAATTTACGCTTGCATCCTGTACCAACTGCCATCTCTGGGTAACTCAGCCTCGGCCCTCAATCGAAGCATTGCCCAACTATTACAAATCAGCCACCTACATCAGCCACAAAAACACAGCTCACTCATTCTTTGATCAACTCTATTTTCTCGCCAGAAAAGTAATGCTACGCGCCAAGCTGCGCCTGATTGAAAAACATCATGGCAAGGGTCGGTTGTTGGACTACGGCTGCGGAGCCGGAGCGTTCCTCGCCCACGCCCAAGCCCAGGGATGGGCCACTACGGGTTATGAACCATCCGCGGAAGCTCGAAACGCGGCGCAGCCCGGTTTGAAAATCCAATCATCCCCTACGGATCTACATGGTCCGTTTGACGTAATCACCCTTTGGCATGTGTTGGAGCACCTGCCCGAACCAGCTTCCGATCTGGATCAACTGCATAAGCTACTTGCCCCAGGTGGAGTGCTAGTAATCGCAGTACCCAACCGCGCTGCGTGGGATGCTCAATACTATCAAACTCATTGGGCAGCTTACGATGTTCCCCGTCACCTTTGGCATTTTCAACCCACGGATATCCAGGCTCTGCTTCAGCGTCTAGCGCTCCAGCTAATTGAAACTCGTCCACTTTGGCTTGACAGTTTTTACGTCTCCCTGCTCAGCGAACGCTATCAGCAGAAACCCCATTTTATAGCGCTGCTTAATGCGTTTTGGCACGGTCTTTTCTCGAATTGGAAAGCTCGCCAAACAAAAAATTATTCCAGCCTGATTTACCTTGCGCGGAAATGAAAAATGTTTTTCTACTGGCTACTACAGCCGTGCTGCTCTGGACGTGTGCCAGCCAAACTACGCCTGACGGCGGGCCGAAGGATGAGCTACCACCCGTGCTCTTAAACTCCATTCCAAAAAACAACGGACTCAACTTCCGGGGAAAGGCCATTCTTCTCGAATTCTCGGAACCCATTAAACTAAACAACCCAAAAGAGCAAATCATCATTGTGCCTAACACGGGCAAAAAAACCGTCTTTAAAATCGTGAAGAATTCTTTGGTAATCGAACCCGAGCTACCCTGGCTGGAGAACACCACATATAGCATTCAACTTCGCGAGGGCGTGCAAGACATTACGGAAGGCAATGCAGCCCGTAACGTGTACATTGCGTTTAGTACCGGTGATGTAATTGATTCGCTCTCCATCTCCGGCACCGTGTCGGAAGTGTTCAGTGAAAAAGCACCCGAGGACATGACGGTAGCCCTGTATACCAGCGATACGTTCGACATCCAACGCCATACACCTTACTACTTCGCCAAAGCCGATAAGAACGGGCGCTACAAACTTCAGAACCTGAAAGCCGACACCTACTTCATCTACGCTTTCCAAGACAAAAACAAGAACCTGAAAGCCGAAACCAAAACGGAAAAAACCGGCTTTCTGGTTGAACCGATTCAGCTCCAGAAAGACACCGCCAAGGTGAATATCCAAGTGGTAACCGTAGATGCCCGACCGCTAAAAGTGATCAGTATTCGAAAGAACGGGCTGGTCAATCAAATCCGCTTCAACAAAATGATTGACCACTATACCTTACGGGGCCACACATACTTCCAATCCTTTGGCGACAATCAAAGCGAGGTGACCGTTTACTTTCCGGATTTCTTTACCGACAGCACCAAAGTCTCCATTACTGCCGTGGATAGTGTCCACAACAAAATAGATACAACTCTTTGGCTAGCCACACTCAACAAAGATCTGGAGGAACCTTTCAAGCTGACCATCAATCAAGCCACTCTTACGGCTGAAACAAGTTCTTTGGAAATCACCGGATCGTATACAAAACCAATTCAACACATCAATTTCGACAGCATCTACATCCGCTTGGACAGCACCAATCGTTTACCGCTTCCACCCGCAGGCTTAAAGCTCGACTCAAGCTACAAACGCTTTACGTATCGCGCCACATTGCCCCTAGCCGATAGCACCGAACTTGATACCAAATGGCAACTTGTTTTTGCCAAAGGTAGTTTGCGTAGCGTATCCAACGATTCACTCAAAGCAGTAACCAAGGCACTCACTTTCGTGGATGAAGAATCAACTGGGATTCTGAATTTCGATCAAATACTGTCACGCGAGAAATCCTATCTGATCCAATTCCTCGATTCACAAGGAAAGATTGTCCGGCAATTTACAAGCCCGACCAAACTAAGTGTAAACTATCTACCACCCGAGAGTTTTAAAATCCGAGCCGTCATCGATAGCAACAAAAACGGAAAATGGGATGCGGGAAATATCTACCAAAGACGCGACCACGAACGAACCATCTACTTTAAAACAACCGAGGGGAAATTCGAAACACCGGTGCGCGCAAACTGGGAAGTAGGGCCTTTCAAATTTGTCTTTTAAAGATGTGGACAAATACTTTTTCTATGTTGACAACCGAACTTCTTTTAGCTAAAGCGCAGGTTGCCACTCCAAATTGTTACTGCCTGGTGATAACTCCGGTTTCGTGCAAAAGATTCCACAATGTAGAGCACCCCATCCACACCGCTGTAGAAATGTGGAAACAGTATCTAACCGTACACCAATCCGATGAATTCGAACTTTTTCCAGTCTCTATGATTGTTCATAACTTGAATCACCTCCACTAATCGTATCTTATCCACAATTTCACACCCTTAATTACTATTACATTAAACTATATAATACAATATTAATAGTAATACAGACCGCCTTGTTCACACCCGTGTTGGCCCAAGACGACACGGACGTGAAGATTGCCAATGAGTATCTTGCGAAGGGCGAGAAAGAAAAAGCAATTGCGGTTTTTGAATCGTTAGTCAAGCGCCCCGATTTGCAACCGCAGGTACACGATTCGTATTTGCAAACGTTGATGGACCTGGCGCGTTTCCGCGATGCCGAAAATTATCTGGATCGATTGGTGAAACGCCAGCCCGATAAACCTAACTACCAGGCTGATCTCGGCATCGTGTATTTGCGCTCGGGCGATGAGGCAAGATCGGACAAATACTTTCGCGCGTTGATAAAATCGATGGGCACCGATGTTTATCGCATCAAATTCCTGTCGGATTATCTCACGGCCCGCGGCCTGCCGGAATACGCCACCGTGGCGCTACAGGAAGCCCGTCAGCGTTTGCAGAATCCGTCCATCTTTTCGCTGGAGATGGCGAACCTCTACCGGCTTCAGGGAAAGCGAGCCGAAATGGTGAACGAGTATCTGGAGTATGCTACGCAAACACCCGGCAATAGCGCGTACATCAAAAATTTGCTTCAAATTCTCCTTAGCAAAACCGAAGAAATGGAAACGCTGGAACAAGTGCTCCTCGAGCGGGTCCAGAAATTTCCGGATAACGAAGTCTACGCGGATTTGCTCGTGTGGGTGCAACTGCAGCAGAAGAACTTCTACGGGGCATTTGTTCAGGCGCGTGCGTACGACAGGCGCTTCAAAAAGGAAAATTTTAAAACCCTTGAAGTGGCCGGCATCGCACTTAACAACAAAGATTTCGAAAACGCAGACCGCGCTTACTCGTTTTTATTGAAAGAATATCCGCAAGTCGGACTACAGGCACGCCTGGGTCAGGTAAAATCCCGCGAAGGGAAAGTCAAGAGTCGCTTTCCCGTTAAGAATGATTCGATTCGTTACCTGATAAGCGAGTACGCTGTTTTCTTGCAGCAATTTGCCAATACGGAGCAAGCCCACGAAGCGGAATTGAATGTGGCGCTTTTGCACGCCTATTTTCTAAACGAAAAGGACTCCGCCATCCTGAAGCTAAACCAGCTTTTGCAAAACCCGCGCGTAAACCCGCTGCTGGTTGCCCGAGCAAAACTTGAGCTGGGAGATGTGTACATTTTGAAAGACGAACCGTGGGAGTCGATACTGCTATACGCGCAAGTAGAACGCACCCAACGCGATGCGCCTTTGGGTTATGAGGCGAAACTGCGCAACGCGAAGCTCTCGTACTACAAAGGTGAGTTTCAACTCGCCGAGGCCCACCTCGACATTCTGAAAGAAGCTACCACGCGGGATATCGCCAATGATGCCATTGATTTGAACATGCGCATCAAGGAAAATCTTTTTGTGGATACGCTTGGAGTGGCGTTGCAAAAGTTCGCGGCAGCGGAGCTTTTGGTTTATCAGAATGATATTGACGGAGCATTATCTGCTCTTGTAGAACTTGAACGGATCAATTCGGGTAAAGACAACAAGTTGTCATTCGAAGACAAATTCCTTCTAAACATTCCGGTAGACTCAAATGCTTACGCACCGGCCTTCAACACATTTGCCATCATGGATGATGTTCATTGGTTGAAGGCAAACCTGCTTTTGAAAAAAGGTATGTACACCGAAGCCTTGGTGGCGCTGCAAAAAATCACCAGCGATTACAAAGAAGATATTTTGGCCGATGATGCGGCTTTTCTGGAAGCCGAGATCACCGAACGGTATCAGCAAAAGAAAAACGAAGCCATGGAGTTGTACCGCCAGTTTCTGGATCGGTTTCCCGGAAGCGTCCACGCCGCGGAAGCCCGCAAGCGGTTTCGCACGTTGCGTGGTGATTTTGAAAACCTGCCGAAAAGTTAGCGAGCCGGGTAGCGCTCGCGATAAACCTGTAATCCACTTTCCAAAAACGTCACGAACGAATCCGGGTTGCGGTCGTAGCCGTAGGGCCAGGCCAGCACCTTTTCATCCGGACCCAGTAACACGTAAAACGGCTGAGCATTGTTCTGCAACCGCGTAATCTGTAAGTCGGCATTCTGGCGGCCGATTGTTTTCTTGATTTTATTATCGTAGCTGCTGGTGTACCACTGTGCCTCGGGTAGCTCGGTCTTATCATCTACGTACAAAGCCACCACCACGAAATCTTTTTGCAGACGTTCCAACACGCGGTTGTCACTCCAAACCACGGCTTCCATTTCACGGCAGTTGGTACAACCGTGGCCAGTGAAGTCGATGAAGAGCGGCTTTCCCTGTGCGCGGGCACATGCCAACGCTTGTTGATAATCAAAATATCCCGACAAGCCATGTGGCAGATGTAGAAAGTCTGCATACTTGGGCGGATCACATCCCGCCTCTACCGAGCTGCGCTGAGCGGCTTGCAGATTGAAGTCGTGCGTATAGAGCGGAGGCAGGTAACCAGCCAACGCTTTCAGGGGTGCGCCCCACAAACCAGGAATGAGGTACACCACGAAAGCAAAGGTGCCGATCGCCAACATCAAACGCGGAACACTCACGATCGGCTGCGGGCTGTCGCCCTTCATCGAAATTTTTCCGAGTAAGTACAGGCCGAGAAATCCAAAAATCACAATCCAAAGAGCGATGTTCACTTCGCGGTCGAGCAAGCCCCAGTGGTAGGCTTGATCGGCAATGCTGAAAAATTTTAGGCAGAGCGCCAGCTCCAAAAAACCAAGCACCACTTTTACCGAGTTGAGCCAGCCGCCTGATTTTGGCAACGACTTAATCCACTCCGGAAAAATCGCAAACAACGTAAAGGGCAACGCAAAAGCGAGCGAGTAGGAGAGCATCGCCAAAACGGGTTTCATAATCTCACCACCGGCAGCCAACACCACCACGTTGCCAACGATGGGTAGGGTGCAGGAGAACGAAACGAGCACCAGCGTGGCAGCCATAAAAAAGATTCCGAGCAGGCCGCCTTTTTCGGCTTGTTGATCGGCCTTGTTCACGAGCTGATGGGGCGCAGTGATTTCAAACAATCCGAAAAATGAAAGCGCAAAAACAATGAAAATGGCAAACACAAAAAGATTGGGTGCCCAATGTGTGGCCAATGCGTTCAGACCTTCGGCACCCAGCAGCACCGCAAACAACGTTCCGGCCAACGTGTAGATGGCGATGATGCTGATGCCAAAAATCAATGCTTTGCGAACACCTTGTGCGCGGGTCTGATTGTCGCGCAGAAAGAAGGTCACCGTCATAGGCACCATCGGAAAAACACAAGGTGTGATGAGCGATGTGAGGCCTAGGATGAAAGCAAAAATCAAATAGCCCCAGAAACTCTGGTCATCCAAATTTGATTTCCCGGCCAGAATAGTTTTGTCGAATATCGGCCCTTGAATCGCCACCGGTGTTGTTGCCGCCACAACCGTCTGCACAGTGTCCAGGGTCGGGATGGAGACCGGATCTTGAACAACAGGAGCTTCTTCCTTTTTGATTGCGGAGTTTGAGCCAGACACCGAGATCAGATGTCCGAAAGCGAAGTCGCTGGTAAACGGAATACATTTGCCGTCTACATCACTGCACACCTGGTACTCAAACTCACCCGCGATTTGGGGATTCGCTTGCAGCACTTTTACCTGTTGCCGGAAGACAGCCTTTGTTTTGTGAATCCGGACTTCGCATTCGAAAATGGGATCTGTTTTGTCGATGTAGTTTTCCGCGACAATCGGGCCAACCAACGCATAGGAAGCGTGGGGCGTGAAGGTAAAGGTTGTTTTGAGCGGCCCGTCTTCGCAGGGAAATTCGGTGGAGTACAGATACCAGTTCTTGTCAATCGTGCTTTCGAAAATCATCTCAAGGGTTCCGCCGGGAGCTACCTCAGTTTTTGAGACACGGTAATTCCATTTTGCGGGTTCTAAAACCTGCCCAAAAGCACTGAAAACACACACACAAAGCAGCAGAACGGTAAATTTTTTCACAGAGGGAAGGTTAAACTGCGAAAATAGACCAAAAGCCGCCAATCCGGTGTCGATCAGATAATCAAAACAAAATTTTTAATATTTCGTTTGTAATCCGTGGTGTACACAAGCCACTAATTAACCAACTTTAAAACTTTACAAACCAACTAATCATGAAGTTAAGACCTGCACTCTTATTCGTTGCGCTTAGCGCGATGTTCGCGGCCCAGGCCCAAACCGCGGACGACATCATTAAAAAATACCTGGAAAACACGGGCGGCGAAGCCAAGTGGCGGGCAGTAAAATCCTGGGTTGGCACCGGCAAAATGACCATGCAGGGTATGGACCTGGACTTCAATATGAGCATGAAAGCGCCCAACAAACAACACATGAAAATCATGGTACAAGGCCAGGAAATCGTTCAGGCGTATGACGGAACGGATGCTTGGATGATCAACCCATTTATGGGCGGCAAAGATCCGGTGAAGTTACCCCCGGATCAGGCAAAAGAGATGACAGAAGAAGAACTGGAAGATGAATTTATCGATTACAAAAAGAAAGGCCACGAAGTAAAGTACCTAGGCAAAGAAGAGATCGATGGCACGCAGTGCTTCAAGGTGGAACTGGTTAAGAACAAAAATAACGACAAAGAAGACGTAACCCAGATTTATTATTTTGATTCGGAAAATTATGTACCAATTGTCATCACCTCGTTCGTACGGAGCGGCCCAGCCACCGGACAGGAAACCAAAACTTACCTCAGCGATTATCAGGATGCTGGGGGTTTGATGATGCCTTTTTCGATGGAGTCAAAATTGAACGGGCAGACTTTACAAAAAATGACTTTTCAGAAAATCTCTTTGAACGAGAACGTAGCGGACGCCGTTTTCGCTTTCCCCAAGAAGTAACATAGATTAAAAAAGGCGGCAATTCTGCCGCCTTTTTTTCGTTTCAAACAAATTAATTTCAAAAAAGCCATGAAGCAAATCTTCACAGCACTCTCTTTTTTTGTGTTTATCAACGCTACTTTCGGGCAAGTTGAATTATCAGGAAAAGCATTACTGGGTGGCCTGCGTGCGCGCTCTATCGGTCCTGCTGTAATGAGCGGACGGATTTCAGACATTGAAGTGTCAAGAAAAAAACCGGAGTTGATCTACGTTGGCACAGCTGGCGGCGGCTTGTGGAAATCAATCAGCGCGGGAGCAAACCTGCGCCCGGTGTTTGATGATTACACAATGTCTATCGGCAAAGTAACAATAGACCAAGCACACCCGGATACCGTTTGGGTAGGAACGGGCGAACCCTGGGTACGGAACAGTGTAGGTATAGGAACCGGCCTTTACAAGACAGTAGACGGCGGCGTTACGTGGACGTTCGTTGGCCTAAAGGACTCCGAGCATATCAGCGACATAATCATTCACCCCCAGGACCCAAACATTGTCTTCGTGGCCGTGCAAGGACAACTCTGGAGCGCAAACACCGAACGAGGATTATTCAAAACCACTGATGGCGGAAAAACGTGGGCTAAGATTTTGTATGTCGATGAAAACACAGGTTGCGCTGATCTGGACATTGACCCCACTAACCCTGACATTCTTTATGCAGCGATGTGGAGCCACAGGAGATATCCCGACTTTTTTGACTCCGGCTTTACCGGTGGTAGTGCGCTGTTGAAGTCAACAGATGGAGGTAAGACGTGGAACAAAATCCAGAACGGCTTGCCTAATACCACGCTGGGTCGCATCGGCATCGCAGTTGCCCCAAACAACGCAAAACTACTTTATGCAAGCGTAGAGGGAAAAGGGGATGAAAACAAAGGCTTGTATAAATCGGAGGATGCAGGTGCAAGCTGGAAAAAGATTAACAGCGATTTTAGCAATACCGTGCGGCCATTTTATTTCAGCCGACTAACCGTTGATCCCAACAATCCAAACAACCTTATCAAATGCGCTTTTGTGCCAATCATCAGCACCGATGGCGGTATCAAGTTTAGATCAATGGGTAGTCCCCATGCCGATGTGCATGCCGCCTGGATAGACCCCCGGAATTCAAACCACATTTTGCTGGGTACAGATGGCGGTGTGTATGAGTCTTTTGATCAAGGCTATACCTTTCGTATGTGGGATAACTTGCCTGTGGGCCAGTTCTACCACGTTACGGTAGATAACGAGAAGCCTTTTAACGTTTATGGCGGCTTGCAAGACAATGGCTCGTGGTTTGGGCCCTCGCAAGGGGCGGGCGGCGTTACCAATGCAGATTGGACGCTGGCGTATTATGGTGATGGTTTTTATACGCACCGCCATCCGACTGATAAGGACATTGTATATGCCGAATATCAGGGTGGAGAAATGGGCCGAATAAACCTGAAGACAGGTCAGGCCAAAGGAATAAAACCCTTCCCGGCCAAGGGCGAACCCGATCTTCGCTTCAACTGGAATAGTCCGTTGGTGCAAAGTCCGAACAAAGCCGATCGGATTTACGCCGGCGCCCAGTTCTTGTTCATGTCAAACGATCGCGGAGATACCTGGAAACGAATTTCGCCCGATCTCACCACGAATGATCCCAAACGCCAGCGCCAAAAGCAAACCGGTGGCCTATCTATCGATAACTCATCGGCAGAAAATAACACAACCATTTATTCAGTGGCGGAGTCGCCCGTAAATGAGCAAGTGATTTGGGCGGGAACAGACGATGGACTGTTGCAAGTCACTACTAACCAAGGTGTAACATGGACAAACGTAACCAAAAACATTCCGGGGTTACCCGCCGGAAACTGGTGCTCGTATGTGGAGGCAAGCCGCCACGACGCTAAGCGTGCCTATGCAACTTTTGACAATCATCGAAATGGCGACAAAGCAACCTACGTGTACGTTACCAATGATTTAGGTGTAACCTGGACTGCTCTTGCTACCCCCGAAATTGAGGGTTTTGCATACGTGGTGCGCGAGGATTTAAAAAACCCAAATCTGCTTTTTCTTGGGACTGAATTTGGGCTTTACGTTTCCATTGATGGAGGAAAGAAGTGGAGTCGGTTCGAAAACAATCTTCCGAAAGTAGCCGTGCATGATATGGTTATTCATCCCTCCGAGGATGCATTAGTTATTGCAACACACGGCCGAGGAATCTTCATCATTGACGATATCACGCCGCTGCGCCAAATAACACCGGAAATACTTGCCAAGTCTTTTCATTTCCTCGACACGAAGCCTACTATCCTGAGCGAAGTTGGTGGTACAGGCCGAAACCCATCGCCCGGCGATGACGTGTTTTATGGAGAAAATCCAAACCCGCTTCCTCGAATTGTATATTACATGAACAAACGCCACACGTTTGGTAAGATGGCCATTGAGGTTTTTGATTTGGATGGAACGCTAATCAAAGAAATTCCGGCAGGTAAGAGTGCTGGCATTAACGTGGTGGACCTGATTCTGAATAAAGAACGCCCCAGAATTCCACCGTCCGACACCCGTGAGGCAGTGGGTGGAGCAATCATGGGCCCGGCGCTCCAAGCCGGAACGTATAAGGTGAAGGTAACGAAAGGTAAAGAAGAGTTTTGGGGCCAGTTTACTCTGCAGTACCCGGAAAATTCGGTTTACTCAATTGCCGAACGAAAAAGCCAGGCTGAGACCACCAATACGCTCTTTCAACAAGCCGAGCAGTTGGCATATCTCTATGCTGCGCAAGTAGACTTACTTAATCAAGTGCGCGATCGTTCTAATAAGTTCACGAAATTCAAAAAAACACTTGCACCCCTCGCACAGGACCTTGAAAAGCAGAACGACCTCATTGCGTTTAAAGGTGGAGACTTTTACGTGGCTACCGAGAAACGACTGACGGAGCAGGTTGCGGAATTGTATGGACAGGTAAACCAATACCCCGGCAAGCCGGGCGTTTCGCAGTTAGAGCGCGTAGGCAACCTGGCCTTTGAAATAGAGAAGATCCAGAAAAAGTTTGACGAGATTCGATTGGAGCGGCTGAAAAAAATTAATGCCACCATCGCCAGCGATAAACTTGTTGAACCGCTCCGAATCATCTCTGTAGATGAATTCAAATCCGGGCAACGTGGCGGAGCCGTGGAGCCAGAAAAAATTAAGCAGCTACGATTAGGTCAATTGAGGTTGTTTTAGCAAAATACGAAGAACATTTAACGAAGAAAGCCGCGAGTTAAATCGCGGCTTTCTTCGTTTCTGTGAGCCCTTTTTTATTTCACTTCCTTGGCCCAATTAAACCGATCGCTGGCGGGAAACTTCCACGGAGCGAAGTTGGTTTCCACATTCTGAAACATCGAGTTCCATTGTGCGGGCGAGCTGCTTTCTTCCATCGCCTGAAATCTGCGCAGCTCCAAAATGATCTCCAACGGGTTGATGAGAACCGGGCAGGCCTCTACACACGCATTGCAACTGGTGCAGGCGTTGATTTCTTCTTTGCTGATGTAATCGCCCAGCAACGTTTTTCCATCGTTCAATCCCGGGCCACCTTTTTCGAGACTAGCGCCAACGTCTTCCATCCGATCGCGCACATCCATCATGATCTTGCGGGGCGATAACTTCTTGCCTGTTTGGTTGGCCGGGCACTCGGAAGTGCAACGGCCACACTCCGTGCAGGCGTAGGCCGCCATGAGCTGGTTCCAACCCAGGTCGTTAATGTCTTTCGCGCCAAAGCGCCCCGGTTCACCGGCGGGGGCAGCAGCCGTTTCCAACCCGAGCATTGATTTTACTTCGCGCGTTACCACCGGCATGTTGTTGATGTGACCCTTGGGTTCCAGTTTGGCGAAGAACGTGTTGGGAAATGCCATGAAGATGTGGAGGTGCTTGGAGTAGGTGATGTACACCGAAAAAGCCAAAATACCTACAATGTGGAACCACCATGCGAACCGTTCGATTATCACTAAAGTGGAAACCGAAAGCCCATCGAATAGCGGTACGAGCCACGAGCTGAAAAACAGTGCGCCCGTCTGTGTGTAATGTGGATCTTGCGTTTGTAACAATTGGTCGGCTGCATTCATGGTGAGAATGGCCAGCATCAGGATGATCTCGATACCCAAAATCAGGTTGGCATCTAGCCGCGGCCAGCGTGTCATCTCAGCCGACCAGAACCGGGGAATGTGCGCTACATTTCTGCGCACCAGGAAAACCACACACGCCACCAATACCGCCACCGCCAAAGTTTCAAATACATTCATCAACACGGTGTAGAACGGGCCGAGCAAGGGCGCAAACACCCGGTGCGTACCAGCCAACCCATCGATGATAAACTCTAACACCTCGATGTTGATGATGAGAAACCCCGCATAAATCAGAAAATGAAAAACAGCTGGGAATAGTCGCTTGAACATCTTCTGTTGCCCAAAGGCCACCAAGAAAAGCTGGCGCATTCGTTGCGCGGTTTCGCCAACCGGAACAAAATCTTTACCTAATCGAATATTTGCCCGGATTCGTCTAACACGTTTGGCAATAAAGTAGCCGGCCACGGCCAGCGTAATCAGAAAGAGAAGTTGTTGCACGTAGGGCATAACGGACAGGATTTGCGTTTGAAGATACGGG
>JBIIVI010000315.1:0-3803 GCA_044339555.1 Cyclobacteriaceae bacterium
GGGGGAGATCGGCATAAAGTGTTTTTAAAAGGGAAGACTTGCCCGAACCGGTACGGCCCACCAGGAAAACGAACTCACCTTTTTCTAACTGAAACGAAACGGACGACAGTACCGCTGCCTGATCCTGAAAGATGGAGGCATCCTGCACACGTACAACCGGGTCGTTCGAAAACATAAGGGCGCTTACCCGTTTGCTTTCTTATGATCGGCCAGGAATTTTTCCAGACCGGAGTCAGTAAGCGGATGTTTCAGCAACGCCATAATCACCGAAAGGGGACAAGTAGCCACATCGGCTCCGATTTCGGCACACTTGATCAAGTGCATCGTGTGGCGGACAGAGGCAGCCAGAATTTCCGTTCCGTAGCCGTAATTGTCGTAGATCAATCGAATCTGCGAAATGAGTTCCAGTCCGTCTTGCGAAATATCATCCAGGCGGCCAATGAATGGCGAAACATAGCTAGCGCCCGCTTTTGCGGCCAGAAGTGCCTGCCCCGAAGAAAACACCAGCGTGCAGTTCGTTCGGATTCCTTCGCTCGTAAACTTTTTAATCGCCTTCACACCATCTTTGATCATGGGCACTTTCACCACAATCTTGTCGTCTATCTTGGCCAGTTCTTTCCCTTCTTTGATGATGCCTTCATAATCGGTGGCGATCACTTCTGCGCTCACGTTGTTATCAACAATGTCGCAAATGGCTTTGTAGTGTGCCAGAATTCTTTCCTTGCCGGCGATGCCTTCTTTGGCCATCAAGGAAGGGTTAGTAGTTACGCCATCCAAAACACCCAGGTCATGGGCTTCCTTGATTTCATTTAAGTTGGCGGTATCGATGAAGAATTTCATTGTAGCGTGGTTTACGCGCAAAAATAGAATAGAAAGCTAAGCTCGGAAAGGTTCGCAAGATTTCTATTTTATTATCGGGATACACAAATTCTTATATCTTTGCCGCCCGGCAAGCTGACACGACCAGCTCCTGCTGAACTCCCCCAGGATCGGAAGGTAGCAAGGGTAGGCGGTTGTAGCGGTGCGATGTTTGGCTTGCCTCTTTTATTTTGCCAGCCCGGCCATGTAGAGATGAAATTCCAAGGGACTGGCCTCCTGAAATCCTTCCTCCTTTAACGCATCATCGTCCAACTCCAGATCGCCTTCGTTCGTTTCGGAAGAGCCGTCGGTATACAGGATGATTTCTTGCACACGTTTACGGAGTGGGTCGATCATCAGCAGAATTTTTCCTTCGGCCACTTCTTTTTTGAAATAGTGATGAACGATATTTGACTTCATTCGTATAGAATTCCATGCTTTCGCTCTTTCCGGAATCGATCCAAACTGAACGGCTGCATTTGCAGCGCCTAAGGTACGAAGATGCAGATGAAATTTTTTTCGCATACGCCAGCAAGGCGGAAGCCACCCAGTTTGTTTCCTGGCCCACGCATCAATCGATTCGCGATACGCGTAACTACGTAAAGTATGCAGTTGCCGCCTGGCAAACCGGCATCGATTATACTTTTACCATTCGCGAGAATAGCACACACCGGCTGGTGGGCAGCATCGGCTTGTTGGTGAATGAAGGGAAAATTCAATTTGGTTACATTCTTAGCCCCACCGTATGGGGCCGTGGGTACGCCACCGAAGCCTGCCGTGCTGCCTTGGCAATTGCGCGTGAGTTACCTGGCGTTTACCGCATCGGCACGTTCGTAGATGTGGCCAACGTGGCTTCTGCCCGCGTGTTGGAGAAATGCGGACTCGTGGCCGAGGCCCGCTTACCACGCTGGTTCCGTTTTATCAATCAGCAAAACGCGCCGCGCGACTGTATTTTATTTCGTTTGCCGTGAATGCCTGGTTGAACGAATCTCCGGATTTCGAACGCGCCATTGTGCGAAGTGAGCGCATTCGTAATCAGTTAATGTTGGGCTCGCTCTTGTTGGGTATGGTAATTGTGTACGTCAATTTCCAAACCGTGCCCATTAAAGACTTTCTTTTTTATGGCGGGCGCAATGGCTACATCACCGCATTACGTTGGATTTTGCTGTTCTTGGCTTACGAAGCGCTGTACTTTTTTTTGCTGCGATACTACCGGAAAGGAAAAATGCCGTTACCGACAGGCGTCCGGTTGGCACATCTGCTGGTTGAAACCAGCTTTCCGAGTGTTTTGCTTTACTACTGGGCCGCACAAGGCGTTGCCAGTATTGTGGATGCCCCGGTGTTATACAGCTATTTTCTGTTTATCATCTTATCGGTGTTGTGTTTAGACTTTTGGTTTGGCTTGCTTACCGGATTGATTGCAGCAATTCAATACAGCCTCGTAGTTTTTTTGATTTTTCACGAGCCTTTCCACTTGTTCTTTCGACCGGCTTTGCCCGAAACCAGCTATTATGTGCGCGCCTCGTTGTTGCTGTTGAGCGGTATTGTGGCTGGTTTTGTGAGTCGCGAGGTAAGGCGCACCTTTCAGTCTTTCATTTCAACGCAATCTGAAAAGCTGCGGATTGAATCGCTTTTCGGTCAGCAGGTTTCGCGCGAAGTGCTGGAAGCGATTGTGGACGAAACCAACACGGTGCGAAAATTGGAAGTGACGGTGATGGCACTTGACTTGCGCAACTTCACCGCCTTTGCAGAAAGTCGTACACCGGACGAAATCCTCGATTACCAAAACAAAGTTTTTGGCCCAATCATTCGGGTGGTGAATCAACACCAAGGGGTGGTGAATCAAATTCTGGGCGATGGCATCATGGCTACGTTTGGCACTCCGGTGCCGAATCCGCTTCATGCCGACATGGCGTTTCAAGCCGCGTTGAAGATCCTGGATACGATTCAGGTACTCAATCATACCAGCGAAATTCCCTTTACACGGCTTGGTATTGGTTTGCACACAGGCGAAGTTGTAACGGGTAATATCGGCACAGAAAACCGGAAGCAGTACTCGATCAGTGGGCTTGCGGTCATCACCGCGTTTCGGGTGGAGCAACTCAACAAAGAACTTGGTACTGATCTGTTAATCACCGATCCGGTGCGCGCGAAAATCACACTTGGTAAAACCCGGTTAGAGCCGATGGGCGAGAAGCAGTTAAAGGGCTTTGGAACACCTGTGCCCGTTTACAAAGTAATCCGTCACAATACCGGGCCCGAGTAATACATCAGCAAAGCCACAATGAAACCCACGATGGCGGCTACAAAGCCGAACATGAAGATGTTAAACGACCAGCGTAGCAACCGGTACTTACGTGCCAACACCTTACCATTGAAGTAGATGTCTTTGGTGAGGCTCGTGTACAGATAGTCGCGATCGCCCATGAGTTGTTTCACACCCCACTCGTAATCTTCCAGCGCCATGCCATGGAAGTTGCCAAAGAATAGCAGATTAGTTTTCTTCTGCTCGATATCTTGTCGGGTGAACTTACCTGTACTTACATGTGGACGCGTGGAAAGAACCGCAAATATGATTGTGAGCAAGCAGGAACTCACCAATAACAGAGTCGGCACAAGCAGGTGTGGAAACTCCTCAATCTTCCGAAACAACACAGATACCACCACGGAAAGAATAATCGAGTTGATGGAGATCATGATGTTGGCTTTCGTATCGGCCATGCTGCTCAGTGTGATGTGGTTCTCCGAGGCGATTCGAAACATCGTTTCAATGCCGCGTTCCGGAATCGATTTGCGATCCAGTTTCTGGCGAAGCTTATCCAACTCGCCCTCCAGTTCCTTCACAGTGTCATCGTGGCCGGCTGCCTCATCTTTCTTAAGCAGCTTCTTGAGCGCCTTTACGTTCTTTCTCTTTTTCTCTTCCAGCACTGTTTGACCATAGGGGG
>JBIIVI010000039.1:0-17279 GCA_044339555.1 Cyclobacteriaceae bacterium
ATATCTGTAGACGCAATTTCGATCAGGCGGTATTGGGCCGATTGAAATCCGCTGGAAGGCAGCAGTGCCATTCTGAATTTCAGGAACTGCTCTTTGTCCAAGCCATCCACCATGATCTCGAACGTGTTTTCAAGGTGTTGAAAATACCGCACCAATCGACCAAGGCGTTCTAGTACAAACGCATCGGCGGGATGTTCATTTGTGGTAATCTGATCCAACTCCCACAGCACCAAATTGAAATACAGTTCGGTGATCTGATGATACACGATGAACACCTTCTCGTCTTTGAACTGGGTTTTTGGGGTCTGAAGACTCAGCAATGTGTCCAGATGTATGTAATCCCAATACGTCAGGTAATCGGCATAGAGCAATCCCTCCAGGTAAGACGACAAATCCTGCCCCATGACATCGTACTTTTGTTGAAGCTTTTGTAGTTGCTCAAACCGGGCGGGGTCCAGGGAAGGTTGTTCCATAGAATTGTTAATTGGTTATGTAAATTGCAGCGAATTTAGAGAATCAATCCCAAGATCATGGCCCACGCAACGTTATCCGACTCCGCCATTCAGAAATCGTTGAAACAAGATGTGTACGATCACCCCGATTTCTACGCCATTGACAATTTGCTTACGGAAGAACATAAACTGATCCGCAGTTCGATCCGCGACTTCGTGAAGCGCGAAATCAGTCCTTACATCGAAGACTGGGCTCAAAAAGCTCAATTCCCCTACGAAATCGTGAAGAAATTTGGTGATATCGGTGCCTTTGGGCCCACCATCCCACAAGAATACGGAGGCGGAGGGTTGGATTATATCAGTTACGGAATTCTGATGCAGGAGATTGAGCGCGGCGATTCCGGTATGCGTTCCACTGCTAGTGTACAAGGCTCGTTGGTGATGTATCCCATCTACAAATTCGGTTCGGAGCAGCAACGCAATAAGTACTTGCCAAAGTTAGCGTCTGGCGAGTGGCTCGGTTGCTTCGGCCTCACCGAGCCCGATCATGGTTCCAATCCCAGTGGTATGGTAACGAACTTTAAAGACATGGGCGACCACTACCTGCTGAATGGTGCCAAGATGTGGATTTCAAATTCGCCCCGGGCTGATGTGGCGGTGGTGTGGGCCAAGAATGAACAAGGGCGCATACACGGGTTAATTGTCGAGCGTGGGATGGCAGGTTTTACTACACCCGAGACGCATGGCAAATGGAGTTTGCGGGCGAGTGCCACCGGCGAACTGGTGTTTGATAACGTGAAAGTACCGAAAGAGAATTTGTTACCTGGAAAAAGTGGACTGGGCGCGCCCTTGATGTGCCTTGATTCCGCCCGCTATGGCATTGCGTGGGGCGCACTGGGTGCAGCCATGGATTGTTACGAGTCGGCCAGGCGTTACGCAGCCGAGCGTATTCAGTTCGGTAAGCCGATTGCCTCCTTCCAGCTTGTGCAAAAGAAATTGGCAGAGATGCTTACGGAAATCACAAAGGCACAACTCCTCAACTGGCGCCTAGGCACGCTGATGAACGAAGGCAAAGGCACCACGCAACAAATTTCCCTAGCCAAACGGAACAACGTACAGATTGCTTTGGAAATCGCGCGCGAAGCCCGGCAGATTCATGGCGGCATGGGCATTACCGGCGAATACTCCATCATGCGTCACATGATGAACCTGGAAAGTGTGGTGACTTACGAAGGCACTCACGATATTCACTTGCTGATTCTAGGCAACCAGATTACCGGCATTCCGGCCTTCAGCTAAAGTCGAGTGGCCCTCAAGATCGTAACCGTTGTGGGAGCGCGGCCGCAATTCGTAAAGGCGGCTACCGTTTCGCGCGTATGTCAGCGCGTGGGCATTCACGAAGTTCTGGTGCACACCGGCCAGCACTTTGACACCAACATGAGTGACGTCTTCTTCAAGGAAATGGAAATCCCCGAACCTGACTATCATCTGGATGTACACGGTGTTGGTCACGGGGCCATGACGGGGCGGATGCTGGAAAAGATCGAGGAAGTATTGATCCGCGAGAAGCCACAGTTCGTTTTGGTCTATGGCGATACGAACTCTACACTTGCCGGAGCGTTAGCAGCAGCGAAGTTGCACATTCCTATCGCTCACGTAGAAGCCGGCCTTCGAAGTTTCGATCTCCACATGCCGGAAGAAGTTAACCGGATTCTTACCGATCGGATCAGCAAATTTCTATTCTGTCCCACTAAAACCTCCATAGCAAATCTCAACAAGGAAGGATTTCAGCACTTCCCCTGCCAACTGGAACATGTGGGGGATGTAATGTTCGATGCGGTTCGGCATTACCTGGAAAAAGCCAAACAACAAGCCAGCATCCTCAAGACAGCCGGTCTTCAGCAGCCCTTTTTCCTGGCTACACTCCATCGGGCCGAGAACACCGATCAAGTGGAACGCTTGCGCGCGATTGTTGAAGCTTTAAACGAATTACACCGGGACCACCCGGTGGTGCTACCCCTGCATCCCCGAACCCGGCAGCAACTGGCCCAACATCAAATCCCCTTGCACGTCACGACCTTGGAACCGGTGGGCTATTTCCACATGCTGCAGTTGCTGGATGCATGCGATGCGGTACTCACCGATAGCGGGGGCCTCCAGAAAGAAGCTTACTTCTTTCAGAAGCCTTGCATAACGTTACGCGATCAAACCGAATGGGTAGAGCTGGTTGAAGCGGGAGTAAACACGATAGCGGGTGCCGATAAGTCGAAGATTGTGGGCGCTGCGCATGCGCTCAGCAGCCGGAAGCTAGATTTCAGCAAGGCGCTTTATGGCGATGGGCATGCCGCAGAAAAGATCGTGTCAATTCTGCACGACAACCGTTAACGGAATTCGTTGCACCGGCTGCACCGGATCGGTCGAGTAAATGGTGATGGCTTTCGTTTGGGTGCCCAATCGGCCCTCTCCGGTAATCCGCAGAGTTAAAGTCGTTTCAGCCAAAGGTTTGAGCGTAGTGTTTTCTAACTGCGCGGTGATACACCCACAGTTGGGTTGCAGCGCACGAATCACTAGATCCTTGCGCCCGGAGTTCTTTAGCCGAACAGAAATGTTTTTGCCTTCCTGTAGGCGCACGGTGCCGGCATTTACTTCTTCCGGTTCGATTTTGAGCCGCGGCGCCCGCAACAACTCCTCGCCCGCAAGGGTGGGAAAAAATTCCTCCACGGTAGCATACAACGAAAAACTCAGTCGTGGTTCTGCTTCTTGGTCAGTGACCAGCACCACATTATCGACCGCAAAACCATACTGCCCTTTGCGCTTGGCATCGTAGGTAATCCGGATCACGCCACGCTCCTGTTCGGCTAATGCAGACGGTAACGCCACCTGCACGTGGGTGGGCGCTTCCACTGACAAAAATCGAATGGGGCCCGAGCTCTCATTCACGACTTCAAATTCTTTCGTTGCCGCCGGTTGGTTGAGAAACACTGTGCCCATGTTAAACGAGGCAGCTCGAAAGCGGAGACCACTTTTCGAAACGGTAAACTGTTCCAACGGAGTTTTGCCCGTCACCACGTTGCCCTTAATCGTTAAAACGAACGGTTGCCCGGACAGGTCGGAAGTTACGGTAAGGGTTTTGCTGAAATATCCCGGACGCCCCGTGGGATCGAAACTGGCTTTCACGTAGCCTGACTTGCCGGCTGCAATGGGCTGATCGCTCCAGCCCGGAGTGGTACACCCGCAACTGGCATTCACCGAGAGGATTCGCACGGTGCGACCTGCATTGTTGACGAATGTAAAAACGTGTTGCACGGCTCCCTCCGACTCGCGAATAGTGCCAAAGTCATGCACCTTGGCTTGAAACAACAGCGGCTCCGCTTGCTGGCCGAAGGCGGTTCCACAAATCAACATCACCACAAAAAATCGAATCATAGAAATTGTTGGGCAAAAGTACGGCTATTTCGGGCAACGTGTTTTTCTTTGCAACACTATGGCCAGAATTCTTACCGGAATACAAAGCAGCGGGCGTCCACACCTCGGCAATCTGTTAGGTGCCATCTTGCCCGCGATCGAGTTATCGCGAAAGCCGGGAAACGAATCATTTTTTTTCATTGCCGACCTCCACTCACTCACCACCATTAAGGACGCTACCGAACGGAAGAAAAATGTGCAAGCGGTGGCAGCTGCCTGGCTGGCTTGTGGATTTGATATCCAAAAGAACTTGCTCTATCGCCAGAGCCGAATTCCCGAAGTGTGTGAGCTGGCCTGGTACCTCAGTTGCTTCACCCCCTTCCCCATGCTGAGCAACGCCCATTCGTTTAAAGATAAGTCCGATCGCCTGTCGGACGTAAACGTGGGGTTGTTTACCTACCCGGTGCTCATGACAGCCGACATCATTCTTTACGATGCCCATGTGGTGCCGGTAGGAAAAGATCAAAAGCAGCATTTGGAAATCGCGCGCGACATTGCCGCGTCTTTCAACCACCTGTACGGGGAAACATTTGTATTACCCGAGTCGCAAATTGCAGAAGACGTCATGATCATTCCCGGCACCGACGGGCAAAAGATGAGCAAGTCGTACAAAAACACGCTCGACATTTTCCTGCCCGACAAAGAGCTGCTTAAGCAAATCAAATCCATCGTGTCCGACTCCACACCGTTGGAAGCGCCCAAAAATCCTGACACCGACAACACATTTGCCTTGTATAAACGGGTGGCAACTCCGGAACAAACCGCATCCCTTCGACAGAAATACCTGACCGGCAACTTTGGCTATGGCCATGCGAAGCAAGAACTCTTCGAAGTTATTTGCGAGCGATTTGCCAAGGAGCGCAAGGCCTTCGATTACCTGATGAGTCATCCCGAAGAGTTAGAAGAAAAACTACAACTGGGAGAAAAGCGTGCCACCGAAATCGCACGCGAAGTGCTGAGCCGTGTAAAGAAGAAGTTAGGCTATTAGTTCGCCTTCCAGACCACTTCCTGTTTGTCTTTGCCAATGTTCAACAATACGCGCAAGGGCCCCGGGGCAATCACCAACTTGGTTTCCTTGCCAGGGTAGTCGTCCATTTCCACGAAAACGCCCTCCGTATTTCCCACTTGAAAAAGTAAACCCTCTACCTGGTAGGTTTTGGCCAAATAGGCCACGGGGTGCAACACATCACTGTCGGGACAATATTCATCGTGCACGCCCTGCAATACATTTTCGAGGTAGTCACCATATTCGTCTTGCAGCGCATCTTCCAGATCGTGAAGCTGCTCCTCCAAGTCATCGTACTTCGGATTGCTATAATCGATTTTAGCAAGCTCATTGCGTTGCAACGCAATCTTCTGTAAGGCTTTTTCCAACGCGTTCAGGTCCATACCAATTTTTCTTCAAGATCATTGAAATGGCTGTGAATACAAAACCGAGGCATGAAATTATTATACCTTTGTTTCACTGCTAAATCGTTTGCATTTATGAGTACTGACTTTCTGCCTATCAACGGCACCGACTACATCGAAATGTACGTGGGCAATGCCAAACAAGCCGCTTTGTATTACCAGCATTGTTTCGGCTATTCGCTGGTAGCCTATGCAGGCCCCGAAACCGGCCAGCGCGATCGCGCCTCGTATGTGTTGCAACAGGAAAAAATCCGGCTCGTGCTAACTACCGCACTTCAACCGGATTCCCCCATCGCGGAGCATGTAAAGAAACACGGCGATGGAGTGAAAGTATTAGCCCTTTGGGTAGACGATGCGACACGCTCTTACCAGGAAACCATTTTGCGTGGTGCCGAATCGGCCCACCCGCCCCAAAAACTGGACGATAAATCGGGACACGTGGTGGTGGCCTCCATTAAAACCTATGGCGAAACCTGGCACACGTTTGTAGAACGTAAAAACTATCAGGGTGCATTCTTACCCGGCTACAAAGCCGTTACCGGCAGTTTAAAAGCACAACCCATCGGACTGAAATACATCGACCATTGTGTGGGCAATGTAGAACTGGGGCAAATGAACCGGTGGGTTAGTTTTTATGAGAACGTGATGGGCTTTAAGCTGTTGGTGACGTTCGATGATAAAGACATCTCCACCGAATACAGTGCCTTGATGTCGAAAGTAGTTTCCAACGGTAACGGATACATTAAGTTCCCGATTAACGAACCCGCTACCGGCAAAAAGAAATCGCAAATCGAAGAGTACCTCGACTTTTACAAAGGCGCTGGCGTGCAACATATTGCCATCGCCACCGATGACATCATTCACACCGTATCGCAACTGCGCCAACGAGGCGTGGAATTTCTACACGTGCCCGACACGTACTACGACACGGTGATGGAGCGCGTAGGTACCATCACCGAAGACTTGCAGGAATTAAAAAAACTCAACATCCTCATCGATCGGGACGAAGAAGGCTACCTGCTCCAGATCTTCACCAAACCGGTGCAAGATCGTCCCACGTTATTCTTTGAAATCATCGAACGCAACGGTGCCAAAAGTTTCGGTAAAGGCAACTTCAAAGCGCTGTTCGAATCGATTGAACGCGAGCAGGAACTGCGCGGAAACTTGTAAATTTTACTGGGCGTGCCCCCACCCGCTTGAAGGCGGGCGGGGTCTGGCTACTCCGGGGTTCGCTGCGCTCCCGCCACGCGAAGCGCGTGGCCAAGCCCTTCGTATCCATCACGCAAGTAGAAGCACAAAAAAAAAGGCCACCCGTTGGGGCAGCCTCCATTTCAAAATCGAAGATGTAGCTTATCGCTTAAATACGTAGCGGGTAATGAAAATTCCGTTACCATCATCCTTACCGCCATCGCTCTCCACGCCACTGGTTACAAACACCAGCGTCCAACCTTCGCGCGCCATGTCAGTAAGCTTGCTGGATACCACCGCATCGTTTGAGGCAATGTTCTGGAAGTTGATACCTGCAATGCTGAAGAAGTTCAGCAACTTGGTTTCATCAAATGCATCAATCTTCACGTCATCGCGTTTCACATCGCCCATGTCGCTCTTCGTACCCTTCGCCCGCGAAGTAGTGAGTGCTTTATAATCGGCAGGCTCTTTGGCTTCACTCATCCGCGAACGACCAATACCGGCAGGCACAATAGATTCAACGGTTGTGATAATTTTGTACTCTTGCGCCATCGCCACAGAGGCCATGAACAACGAACCAACGACCAGAATAGACTTCATTTTCATATTAAATTGGGTTAATAGTGTTTCAATAACAAAAACAGGTAAATCAAATATATTGCCAAAAGTGTTACAGTCAACCACCTCAAATATTATGTTTAACTCTTATTCAACCGCCCGATGAACTTACTACTTGAAAATGCCCAACAGCGAGCGAAAAAATGGCTTTCTGGCAACATAGATGCGGATACGAAAAAAGAAATTGAAAGGTTACTGGGGCAGCCGGATCCTAAAGAATTAATCGACAACTTCTACAAAGACCTCGAATTTGGCACGGGCGGGCTGCGTGGCATTATGGGTACGGGCTCTAACTGCATGAATCGGTACACCGTGGGTACCGCCACACAGGGTTTTGCCAACTATTTGGTAAAGTCTTTTGCCGGCAAACCCATTGCCGTTGCCATCGCGCACGATAGCCGCAACAACAGCCGCGCGTTTGCCGAGATTGCGGCAGGAATTTTTTCTGCCAACGGCATTCACGTACATCTTTTCCCGGAATTACGCCCCACCCCCCTGCTTTCTTTTGCCATTCGGTATTTAAAATGCCAGGCGGGCCTGGTCATCACGGCATCTCACAATCCGAAAGAATACAACGGGTACAAAGCCTATTGGACAGACGGCGCCCAGCTTGTGCCACCCCACGATAAAAACGTGATCGCGGAAGTAAATGCTATTCAATCGTTCGATCAAATTCGCTTCAACGCCCGGCCAGAGTTCATTCACACCATTGGCTCCGAAGTAGAGGCCGCATATTACGAGGAAGTAAAGCGCCTCATCCCACGCCAGCAGGCAATTCAAAAACACCACGACATTCCGCTGGTTTATTCCAGCATCCATGGCGCAGGAATTACTATGGTGCCCCGGTGTTTAGAGTTACTTGGGTTTACCAACGTACACGTGGTGACCGAACAAAAAACACCCGATGGCAACTTCCCTACCGTACAATCGCCCAACCCGGAGGAACGCTCGGCCATGAGCATGGCGCTAGAGCAGGCCGCCCGCGAAAATGCGGAACTTGTGATGGCCACCGACCCGGATACCGATCGCGTGGGCATCGGGATTAAAGACGGCCATGGCAAGTTTTTCCTGCTAAACGGAAACCAGGCATTTAGCCTAATGATGTGGTTTGTACTCAAAAACCTGAGCCAAACCAAAGGGAAATACCTGGCAAAAACCATTGTTACCACAGAACTGATAGACGACATGGCGCGCCACTTTGGCGTTACTTGCTACAACACCTTAACGGGATTTAAATACATTGCCGAGTTGATGCGCGAACGCGAAGGGAAAGAACAGTTTGTAGCCGCCGGTGAAGAGAGCTACGGCTACATGGTGGGTGATTTCGTACGCGACAAAGATGCCGTGAGCGCGTGCGCCTTTTTTGCCTCCATGGCCGCAGCAGCAAAAGATGAAGGCCAAACACTTTACCAATGGCTGCTACAGATGTACCGCGACTTTGGGTTTTACAAGGAAAGTCTCATTAACCTGGTGCGCAAGGGGGCAGAAGGCGAGCAACAAATTAAAAACATGATGAAGAAATTCCGCGAGCAGCCACCTGCAACGCTGGGTGGCAGCCGGGTGATTCGCTTGTTGGATTATCAACGCCAAATAGAAACCAACCTAAATACAAAGGTGGAGCAGCCCATTGCGCTGCCCAAATCCGATGTACTGCAGTTTTACACAGAAAACGGAAACAAAATTTCTGTTCGTCCGTCCGGCACAGAGCCCAAAATTAAGTTCTACGTTAGCGTGAAAGCGCCGTTGCATGATACTGCCGATTTTGATCGTGTTAACGCAGCCTTGGATGCCACACTAGCCGCGATTACCAAAGACCTGGAGGTATGAATCCGTTGATCAAAGACCTTGAAAAGGCGCTGCTGCGCGATCTGCAAAAGCTGGAAGACGAAATTCGCCTTTATACGGATGACGAGACCCTCTGGAAAAAAAACGTGGGCATTAACAACCCGGCCGGCAACCTATGCCTGCACCTGTGCGGTAACTTACAGCACTTTATTGGGCACGTGCTGGGTAAATCCACCTATCAGCGCAACCGCGCCTTTGAGTTTGAATGCCCGTTTCTGCCGCGAGAAAAACTCCTTACCGAAATCCACCAAACACGCCTATCCATCGCGGAGTACCTTCCACGCGTGCAGGAGGCAGAGCTGGACCACGAATATCCGGTTAAGGTTTTTCAAGAACCGATGAGCACCCGCCTTTTTTTGTTGCACCTCGCCACGCACCTCAATTACCACCTGGGGCAGATAAACTACCACCGCAGGTTAATCTGTCAACCCTGACAAAACGCTATATTTGCGACCCCATGAAAAAGGTCGCCTTTTACACGCTGGGCTGCAAACTCAACTACTCCGAAACCTCCACGATTTCGCGGAAATTCGAAGAAAAGGGCTACCAGAAGGTGCTCTTTACGGAGCAACCCGACATTTTCATCATAAACACCTGCTCGGTAACCGAGAACGCGGACAAGAAATGCCATAAGGTCGTGCGCGAAGCCCGGGCCATCTCACCCGATGCGTTTGTCGCCATTATTGGGTGCTACGCCCAACTTAAACCGAAAGAAATTGCGGAAATCCCGGGCGTGGATGCCGTATTAGGTGCTGCCGAGAAGTTCCAGTTGCTCGAGTTATTGGACGGATTTCAGCGTCCCGCGAAAGCGGCTGTTTTTACCTCGGAGGTTGCAGCTGCCAGGCAGTTCAACGCATCTTACTCCATGAACGACCGCACCCGCACGTTTCTGAAAGTGCAAGACGGATGTGATTACTCCTGTAGCTTTTGCACCATCCCGCTGGCTCGGGGAGCCAGCCGTAGCGACAGTGTTGCGCAGATTGTGCACATGGCCAAAGAAATTGCCCGCACGGATGTAAAAGAAGTAGTTCTCACTGGTGTAAATACCGGGGACTTTGGGATCCGCGAGGGGCAGCGCCAGGAGCGTTTTTTCGATTTGATTCAGGCGTTGGATAAAGTGGAGGGAATTGAACGGTTCCGGATTTCTTCGATTGAACCCAATCTGGTAAGTAACGAAATCATCGATTGGGTGGCACAGTCCAGGCGTTTTGTGCCCCATTTTCATATTCCGCTCCAGTCCGGTTCCAACAAGGTGCTCAAGCTTATGCGCAGGCGCTACCAACGCGAGCTTTATGCCGAACGCGTGGCGCGAATTAAGTCACTCCTCCCCGACTGCTGTATCGGGGTGGATGTGATTGTGGGATTCCCCGGCGAGACGCATCAAGATTTCCTGGATACGTACCAGTTCCTGAACGAGCTCGACATCAGCTATCTCCACGTTTTTAGCTATTCCGAGCGAGATCACACCCTGGCTAAAGAGCTGCCCGACAAAGTAGGTTCTGCGGAGAAGAGCGAGCGCTCGCGTATGCTCCATATCCTTTCCGACAAGAAAAAACGCGCGTTTTATGAGTCGCAAGTGGGCAAAGAAGTTGAAGTCCTTTTCGAAAACGATGTAGAAAACGGTTTTATGCACGGCTTTACCCGAAATTATGTGAGAATGCGTGCGCTCTATGATCCATTATTGGTAAACGAACTTCGAAAAATGCGTATTACGCGCGTTGATTCACAGCTGTTAACCGAGGGGGAAGAGTTGAAAAACGAAGTTTTGTCGCATTAATACTTAAAGCTTTACTTGATCACCCGTTCCAGGTGTACAGACTTCTGTAAGAATTTAAGCAGTTTGTTAACAAATAAGAGCTTTGCACCAATATTTTCGCTTTCGCGAGCCGGTCTTACACAGATTTACTTCCGCACAATAACGCCCGCTCTACCCTTGGGGCCCCCACTACTTTTGTGTCAATAAACACGAAGAAAAATGAAAAAAGTAGTTGTCTTTATTCTGATGGTGATGGTGATGGCTTCTTGCAGTTTTGAGACTTTACAGTGCCACTCTTACGGGCATACCAACCAGAAAACAAAGCACGGTGGAAAGGCACAGGCCAAGTACCACAAAGTTGCCAAGCGTAACATCTAGTTAACATTCGCCACGTGCCCATCGCGTATTTCGATGGTTCGGTCGGCCATAGCGGCAAACTGCGGGTTGTGCGTAACAATCACAAATGTTTGCTGCATCTCAGCCCGCAACTCAAAAAACAACTGGTGGAGTTCTGCGGCATTTTTTGAATCCAGATTTCCGCTCGGCTCATCCGCCAACACCAAAAGAGGTTGATTAACCAACGCCCGCGCCACCGCGGCACGTTGCTGTTCGCCACCTGAAAGCTCAGCCGGTTTATGGTGTATCCGGTGTTCGAGTCCCAAACGTTTCAAAAGCTTTTCGGCTGCTGTCTTCACTTCTTTCTCGGCTCGCTTTCCAATCAGTCCCGGAATCATCACATTCTCCAAAGCGGAAAACTCCGGTAACAGGTTATGGAACTGAAAAACAAACCCGATTTTTTGATTTCGAAATGCGGCCATTTCAGTTTCCGGTAGATGAAAAATGGAGCGACCTTCAATAGTCAGGCTTCCTTGGTCAGGTTTGTCCAGTGTTCCCAGAATGTGCAGTAGAGTGCTCTTGCCCGCACCACTGGACCCAACTAGTGCAACTATCTCTTGCCGCTGCACCTCGAGATTCACCCCTTTCAATACTTCTAATGTTCCGTATTTCTTTCGAATCCCCTGTGCGCTCAGCATCCGTTTGATAATTTGAATTCAAGGTTAAAAAAACTAGCTTGCCCCCAAAATTTTACCATGAACATTCACGAATACCAAGCGAAAGAGCTTCTAAGTAAGTATGGAGTGGCCATCCAACGCGGCCTTGTGGCCGATACGCCCGATAAAGCAATCGCAGCAGCCAAAGAACTCCAGGCAACAACGGGTAGCAAATGGTTCGTGGTCAAATCGCAGATTCACGCGGGAGGCCGCGGTAAGGGCACCATTCAAGAGACTGGTTCACGCGGGGTGGTGTTGGCGAAAGGTATCGATGGAGTACACGACAAAGCCAAGGCAATTCTCGGAGGAACGTTGGTAACTATCCAAACTGGAGCCGCTGGCAAGAAAGTGAACAAGGTGTTGATTGCGGAAGATGTATACTATCCGGGCGAAGCTGAGCCAAAGGAATACTACATGAGTATTCTGCTCGATCGCGCAAAGGGGCGCCCGGTAATCATGGCTTCTACCGAAGGCGGGATGAACATTGAAGAAGTGGCCGAAAAACACCCTGAGAAGATTATCAAAGAATGGATCGATCCTGCGATCGGCATGATGCCGTTTCAGGCGCGCAAAATTGCCTTCGCGATGGGATGGGAGGGAAATGCGTTTAAAGAAGGCGTGCGATTCATACAAGCACTCTACAACGCGTACATGGCGGTAGACGCATCCATGTTTGAGATCAACCCGGTATTGCGCACCAGCGACAACCGGATTATTGCGGTGGATGGAAAAGTCAATTTGGACGATAACGCCCTTTTCCGCCACAAAGACCTGGCAGAAATGCGCGACATTACTGAAGAAGACCCTCTGGAAGTGGAAGCAGGAAAATCTGGCTTGAACTATGTAAAACTAGACGGCAACGTGGGGTGCATGGTAAACGGAGCGGGATTGGCCATGGCTACCATGGACATCATAAAACTATCCGGGGGCGAACCGGCCAACTTTTTGGACGTGGGTGGTGGCGCGAGTGCCGACACGGTGGAAGCCGGTTTCCGCATCATCCTGAAAGACCCGAACGTAAAAGCCATTCTTATCAATATCTTTGGTGGTATTGTGCGTTGCGACCGGGTGGCGAATGGCGTCGTGGAAGCATATAAGAAAGTAGGAAACATTCCGGTGCCGATTATTGTACGCCTCCAAGGGACAAATGCGGAAGAAGGCGCAAAAATCATCAAGGAATCAGGTTTAAGGGTGCATTCAGCGATTTTGCTAAAGGAGGCCGCCCAAAAAATCAAAGAAGTGCTGGCTTAGGCTAATGCATCGAAATCGTTATATTTGATTTGGTAAACCTAATCGCATCCATGGTAAAGCGTTTTTTTGTAGTAGCGCTATTTGCCGCAGCCACTCAAGGGCTCTGGGCCCAGAGTTTTTATGCGATTCGTAAGGAACGTTCTTTAATTCTGACTGGTGGTACCGGCATGGCCACATATTTGGGCGAAATGCAGAACCCGGGAACAGTGTTCGATGATCGTTTGAATGTAACGGCTGGGTTGCAGTTGTTCCTGACACCTCGTATCGCTGCCCGCGCAGATGTCACGTGGTTTCAATTGCAAGGCGATGATCGCGAGGCCAATAGCGACCGGTTGGAAAGAAATCTGTCGTTTCGTTCGGGGAATATCGAGTTGAGTGCCACAGGCGCGATTTACCTATTTAATAATGGTAAGCGGTTTTATCAGCGCCCGGGCTACAATCTGTACGCATTTGCGGGCGTGGGTTTGGCTTACATCAACCCAAAAGCCTTGTATCAAGGTGAATGGGTGCCGTTGCAGCCGCTGCAAACCGAAGGAGTGTCCTACAGCCGCTTTCAACCGGTTATTCCGTACGGGTTTGGATTGGTTCTGAAGCCGAATCCATTTTACAACATTGTAATTGAGGGCGGGCTACGTAAAACGTTTACTGATTATCTGGATGATGTCAGCATTCGCAGATACCCTGATCCTGCTACTCTTTCAAGTCCGTTGGCAGTCGCACTTTCCGACCGCAGAAGGGAGCGGGATCCAGATTATCCCGTAAGGCCTAATCTGGGTGTACGCGGCAACCCAGAAAACGATGATTCCTATTTTTTGCTGAATGTAAAGGTGCAGTATTACTTGCCGATTACATTAGCCAACTCCAATGCAGCGCAAAAACGTCTTTACAACAAAAAGCGGAAGGCGTTTTATCGATACAACAAAGGGGGTGGCTTGAAACGGAGGCGGTAACGAAAACCTCAGCGATTGTCGAGCACTTCGTAGCGCGAGTAGTTGCTCTTGTATTCCGGAACGATTTCCTTCATCAACGCCACCATCTTTAATTCGTTCGCGTCGTTTACCAGGTCGTGAAATAAGTCAACGTATTTATTCACCTCCTGATACTCATATTCACGCACCTGGGCAATTAGGATCTTATTGTGATGGGTGGGCAATGTGTTTTCGGAGTTATTGAGTAGTTCCTCATACAACTTCTCGCCTTCGCGGAGCCCGGTAAACACAATCTCGATATCGCGATCCGGTTCACGACCCGACAGGCGAATCATTTTTCGAGCCAGGTCAAGAATCTTGACAGACTGACCCATGTCAAAAATAAAAATCTCGCCGCCACTGCTCATCGTGCCGGCCTCCAGCACCAACTGGCACGCTTCAGGGATCGTCATAAAAAAGCGCGTGATTTCCGGATGCGTAACCGTAACCGGCCCCCCTTCTTCAATTTGCTTCTTGAAAATCGGAATCACCGAACCATTCGACCCCAACACGTTACCAAAACGGGTGGTTACGAATTCGGTATGGCGATGGGTACCGTTGCGCAGATGGTTATTCAGGGATTGCACATAAATCTCTGCGATGCGTTTGGAGCAACCCATCACATTAGTCGGGTTCACGGCCTTATCTGTGGAGATCATCACAAACTTTTTAACCCCAAAGCGTACCGCCAGATCGGCAACACATTTGGTTCCCAGAATATTTGTCATTACCGCCTCACTGGGGTTACCCTCCATCAACGGCACATGCTTATAGGCTGCCGCGTGATACACGTGGGTAGGTTTGTGCTCTTCGAAGATCCGCGCCATCCGATCTTCGTTTGTAATATCGGCTACATAGGGTATAAATCGGAGCCGGGAATGCGCGCGCACCTCGCGCTCTAATTCATACAAGGGCGACTCCGCCTGATCTACCAGAATCATTTGCTCGGGTTGGTAGGTAAGCACCTGCCGCACCAACTCCGACCCGATGGACCCCGCGGCACCGGTAATCAGCACCCGCTTCCCGAAAAGATCCTGTTCAATCGATGGGTTAACAATGCGAATCGACTCGCGCCCCAGCAGCTCCTCAATCTTCATCTCCCGAATCTGATTGATGCTGAGCTCGCCCCGCACCCATTTCCCCACCGGCGGTACAGCGCGAACCCGCACGCGGTTCTGAATGCAAACGTCTACAAGTTCGTTCTTCCGCTCGTAGCTCAATTCCTTCACGGTAATGACAATCTCATTAATGGAATAATGCTGAATCAGGTATTGAAGAGACTCCGGGCTGGCATCGTAAATCTTAATTCCGTCCACCAGCTTGTTTACTTTATTCTCATCGTCTTCAATAAACCCAAATGTTTTCATCCGCGGGGTGGAGTCAATCACGTGCCGGGTAATAATTCCGGTTTGTCCAGCCCCGTACACCAACACGCGAATTTTTTTCGAGATCCGCTCGCGGTAGTGCGTAAACATCTGCTTTACCAGCAGCCGGTAGTTGATCAAAAACAGAAAAGAAGAGAGAATGGAGATGAGCACCACCGAATATGGAATGATGTTGTTTTGCGTTATGTAATACGCCGCCAGGTTGATGAAAATGGAAAGCACAAAACTCAAACCAAGCATATAAATGATGCGCACGGAATCCTGAATACCCGAATACCGCACAATGCCCCGATAGCTACCGGTAACATAAATCGCCAGCAGGCTTACGGCCACCTGTATAGCAATGCCAAGTGGTAAATCATACCGAATCACATCGGTCCATTCAAAATTGAAACGGAGCAGATATCCTAATAAGGTTGAGACAGCAATAATCACCAGGTCGATTACAATAATAACCCACCGCGGCAAGATGGCCAGTTCGTTGATATTTCGGAGTAGCCAGTTAATGAGGCAACAATTATGATTTCTTGCGCTTCAACAGGTGTCGCCCGCCCAGTAATGCCCCGGCACCCATCAGGATTTCAATGCCGGAAATGGGCACAGGCTCACCCGGATCGGGCGGTGGCGGGCCGGGCTGAGCGCTCAACGTTGCGGTAAGACCTACCAAAAATACAAGTAAAGAAAGCTTCTTCATGTGCGCGCTTTATTGCTTAATGATCCGTTTGGTAACAAGACCCTCCGCAGTACGAACCCGAACCACGTAGACGCCAGGAGCTAAATCAGAAACAGATATTGGTTCACCGGCACGCACTGTGGCAGACTTCACCACAGCACCCCGTGCATCAATGAGTTCAACACGGGTTAGCGTTCCCGGATGCTTCACAACAATATAATCAGCAGCGGGGTTCGGGAAAACAGCCAGCGCGGTAGCCAGTTGCTCTGCCACCTCCGCATTCGAAGTAATGATAAACCGTTGATTGTTTCTACCCGCCCGCGGTACATCAAAAGAGTAGCCCGTAAAGCTTTCATCCATGGCAACATACTCCCCCGCCTCGGTATCGACCAGCCACAGCACTTTATCAAACGAAAGGAAGGCTGCGCGGTCTACATTTAGCGTAAAGCGTCCGGGTTGTAAAAAATCCAGCGAGAGCGGCACAGTAATGTTCAACACGCGCTTCGACAAGGTGTGCATGACCAACGCACGGCCATCCTGATCTAATAATGAAACCGACGAGTAATCATCTTGCGGGCGTTTATACGCATCCAGTCCGGCATCCCATCCATCCGAACCGCGTGCATTCAGTTTTAAAAATGCACGATCCTCTTTTCCACCTTCCGGGATCAGTCGCACGATCAATTGCTCGGAAGACGCAACTTGCCGGTTCCGGAAAAAGGATCCGCTGAGCGTTGTGGTTTTCGCAGCTTCGTTTACTTGTAACACAGGCGGCGCAGAGTTATCCGAATAAACCCAGAACGCCTGCCCCATCGCGATTAGTCCATTCGGAAGATCACCCGTGTTATCGGTATAGTTCCAATTGAGTTCGGTTACGGGACCACCGATATCCGGCACAGAAATCAACTCACCGATTCCCGCTGAACGGGTCCAACCCGGACCATCATCCCACACGATTCCGCACGGGTATGGATTGCCCACGAGGTTCCAGCCATCGGCATTGATCTGTACAGGCGAAGACGGTGTATGGGTTACCGGTAAGTTCACCGGCCCAACCGCCACTGTTCCGGAAACATCCCACGGCCGGTCAAGCACGCCATTCCACATGTACGCCAAATAGCCCCGGCCGTTCTCCATCACGTGGGTGCCGTTAACGGTTACATACCCCAGATTGGCAGCACCCACAACCGATTCATTGTAAAATCGGATTGCATTT
>JBIIVI010000316.1:0-3765 GCA_044339555.1 Cyclobacteriaceae bacterium
CGCGCGTGCATCCGCTTACGCCGGAAAAGAACCAGGAACTTACCCGCAAGATGGGCACCTATCACGCGAAAGCGTTAGAAGAAATCGGCTCGCTCTATTTTACACAAGAGGGATACGATGACTTCTACTACGGCAAAGGCTCTACGTATCCCGACATTCAAGGCTGCGTAGGAATTTTGTTTGAGCAGGCGAGTTCGCGTGGCCACGCGCAAGAAAGCACCAATGGCGTGCTCACCTTTCCGTTCACCATCCGCAACCAGTTTGTTACGATGCTCAGTTCGTTAAAAGCGGTAAACGAACTACGCGAAGAGCTACTCGCTTACCAGCGCGACTTCTATAAAAACGCGGCTGCGGAGGCTGCCAAAGACGTAGTGAAGGGAATTGTTTTCTCATCCGGATCTGATCGCTCAAAAGCACACCTTTTTGCCGAGATGATGCTTCGTCAGCATGTACAACTACAACCGTTGGCAAGCACGCAGACAATCAACGGAAAGACCTTTGATAAAGATAACAGCTACGTTGTCAACTTGAATCAACCGCAGTACAAGTTGATTCAGTCGATGTTTTACAAACAGCTGAAGTTTAAGGACAGTCTGTTTTACGACATCTCCAGTTGGACGTTGCCGCTGGCCTTTGGCGTAGAGTACGAAGAATTGAAAGTGCTTCCGGCTCTTGGCGCGGCCCTCGCTTCAGCATCGGCTCCAAAAGGAAAAATTATCGGCACCGGCGACTACGCGTATGTGATGGAGCCATTTGGTTACTACGTGCCCCGCGCGGTTTACCGCTTGTTGAAACAAGGAATCCGGGTGAAGGTAGCCAACGAGGTTTTTAACGCCGCGGGCAAACGCTTCGAAAGAGGCTCTTTGTTGATTCCGGGCGAGCAAGAGAAATCACCGCAGTTAATTCAAAGCGTGATTCAACAGATCGTGAATGAAGATGCCATTGATGTGTACGCGCTGAACTCCGGCCTCGACTACCAAGGGGTGAGCCTGGGAAGCAGTTCGTTTGTTACCCTGCGTAAGCCCGAGATTGCCATGGTGGTGGAGGGTGGAGTATCGCCTACGGACGCGGGCGAAATCTGGCACCTGTTGGACACGCGGCTGCAAATGCCGGTTACGCTACTGTCGGTCAACTCGCTGAACTCAGTACCGATTACTCGCTATAATACGCTGATCATGCCGGAAGGAAATTATGCGGCGCTCATGGAAGGCACGAAAGAAAAACTAAAAACATGGGTACAAAACGGTGGCGTGTTGATTGGCTTTGAGCGCGCTGTTAGCTGGCTACACGGAGCAGGCCTCGCTAAATTCGATATGAAGAAAGAAGAAGAAAAGAAAGATGCACCGAAACCAAAACCGTATTCGTCCATCGATGAAGACCGTGGTGCGCAAGAAACCAGCGGTACGATTCTGGAGGCTGAGGCAGACCTTACGCATCCGTTGCTATATGGTTACCAATCGGCTCGCATTCCGCTGTTCAAATCCAACAACTTGTTCATGGAAAGGGCCAAGAACGCATATGGAAACCCGTTGGTGTTTGGCGGCAGCCCGCTCGTCAGCGGCTACATCGCGAAAGCCAACTACGATCGGCTAAAGAATTCTGCTTGTCTGGGTGTTTCTGCACAGGGCCGCGGCCGCGTGATTGGCTTCACTGAAAATCAGGCATTCCGTGCCTTTTGGTTGGGTACCAACCGCCTTCTGACGAACGCCATTTTTCTGGGGCCTACCATCAGCGCAGAAGCAGGGCGGTAGTTGTAAGGATTGTTGCCAGCGAAGAACGAGCTAAAGTAATCCCCGTTTTATGCTCTGAATAGGAGATTGCTTTACTGTCACTAGAATGTTGAAAGTCGGTTGCGAATTAAACTCGCAGCCGATTTTTTTAATCGCTGATGCGATCCAGTTGGCGCAACTTCTTCGCCTTCCAGGCCGTAAGCCCCACCACCAGCAACGTGGCATGCCCGCCCAGCACCACCGAGGGAATTACGCCTAAGAGTTTGGCGGCCACGCCCGACTCGAGTGCGCCCAATTCGTTAGAAGAGCCGATAAAAATGTTGTTCACCGCCGCCACGCGCCCTTTCATGTTTTCCGGGGTAAGCGTTTGGATGAGGGTGCTGCGAATGATCACACTCACCGAATCAAACATGCCGCTCAGCAATAACAATCCCACCGATAACCAATATAGCTTGGAAAGTCCAAACCCGATCATGGTCACGCCAAACCCCGCGACTGACCATAAAAGAATCTTTCCCATCTTTTTTCGGATGGGGTGATGGGTGATGTAAACGGCCATTAACAAAGCACCCACTCCGGGTGCTGCGCGCAAAACACCGAACTCAAATTTTCCCACGAACAAAATGTCGCTGGCGAAGATGGGTAAGAGTGCTACAGCTCCACCAAACAAAACAGCAAACAAATCCAGCGTGATGGCGCTAAGGATTATTTGGTTCTGAAATACAAACGACAGGCCGGCTTTGATTTTCTGGGCCACTCCCAATTCAGTCGAAGGTGGCGGCATGGGCTGCCGCGTAACGAGTGTATAGAGCGTAAGGCTGGCCAGTACCAGCACCACGTCCGACACGTAGGCGGCCTCCAGTCCCCAGGCTGCATAAATAATTCCGGCCAACATCGGGCCCCCGATGGAGGCAGCTTCCCAAAAGGTACTGTTCAGGGTTACCGCATTGATGAAGAGCTGGCGTGGTACGAGTTGCGGCAAGAGCGAGAAATTGGCGGGCGATAAAAATCCGCGGGCAATGCCACTGACAAAAATCGTGGCGTAAATAGGTGTAGCACCAAAGGCGGCTAACAGGGTATCGGTGCGGGCTGCAAAAAAAAACAACGCCACCGAGCAAACTAGCAACAACGAAACCGTGGCAATCACAATTTTTTTGCGATTCACCACATCAGCTATGTGGCCGGCATAGAGCGACACGGCAATGGAGGGCACCGCTTCGGCCAGCCCGATCAGCCCAAGTGAAAGTGGATCTTTGGTGATCTCATACACCTGCCAGCCTACCACGGTGGCCTGGATTTGTATGGCGAGCGTAATAAAAAAACGTGCAAAGATGAAATTGCGAAAGTCCGGATAATGTAGTGCCGCGTACGGACCTGTCATGCAATTAAGAGCCGATCGATTGCCTGTACAGCCAATGCTTCCCGTTCCGGGCGAGTGCCGCGAATTTCTACCACGGGCACCTGGCTAGCCCCCACCAGGTTATAATACCGTTGCCAAAGCTCTTCCCGCTGCTGCGGATGTTCGCGTTGGGGATCTTCTTCCCACGGCACATCAATATAGGTAAGCAGATACAAATCGTAGGTGCGCTGGGCATGGATGAGTTCGATCTCAGGTTCAACCTTGCCATACTTAAATTCGCTCCAGATCTTAATCACCAGCAAGTTGGTATCGCAAATCAGCAAGCGATCAGCATCTTGTTTCCACTCGTCCTCCATCCGGATTTGGCCGTGCCCGATCTTCAGTAAATCAGACTCGTGATACTTTCTTCCCAGCTTTCCCAAGTAGGCACGGGCGTACTCTTGCACCCAAGGTACTTTGTAGTGCTCAGCCAGAAACTTCGACAACGCAGTTTTACCGGTACACTCCGGGCCGATTACACAAACCGTTTTGATTTTCTTCTTAAGGGCTAACGAGGAGTGATGGAGCATTTGGCTTCAAAGAAACGCAATCTTTGGCTGAGCTCGGCCTCGCGGCTGGACAACTTTGGCGAGTCGTTTCGGTAAACAATAAAACCGTAAATTACCGGTTCAATAT
>JBIIVI010000317.1:0-3757 GCA_044339555.1 Cyclobacteriaceae bacterium
ACCGGGAAGGCCGCTAACGGTGATACGGAGGTAACGGTGACCGAACTGAAAACGTACATGGATAAACGTGTGCCGGAGCTAACTAAAACTCATGGCGGAGAGTCGCAGTTTCCCACCGGATTTGTGAATGGTAACGATTATCCGATCTTAGTCATCAACCCGAACTAAACTACTTTTTGCTATGCGATTGCTTTTTTTGGGCGCAGTTTTTATGCTGCTCGCCGGATTTCAAATCATCAAAACCCAAATGGTACTTACCGTACGCAATGAGCTTGGGAACACCGAGGCGGGCGTAACGGTGCAACTCTATGAGAAAGAAGACGATTACAAAGCCGAGCAGAATGCAGCGGCCACAGGCACCACCGATGAAAAAGGTGTTGTGCGCTTCAAAGACCTGAAAGCCATTTCGTATTTTATCCTGGCCCGTAAGGATGACAAAGACAACGCGGGTGGCGGTGAACAAACAGGCGTGCTGGTAGCCAAACGCATCAACAAAGTAACGGTAGTGATTCAGTAGCGGCCGTTGAACCGAGTTGATTTGATAGCCCAACTTCAGGGCTACGCTGCGTACGATCCGCTAGAGCGGGAATTTCAGCAACAGTTTTTGTGGCTGCTCCAACAACCGGAATGTTTCTCGCGGCACCACTTTCAACCCGGCCACATCACTGCGTCTGCGTGGGTAGTAAATCCCAGCCGAACAAATACCCTTTTGATCAATCACACCAAGCTTAACCGCTGGTTACAACCCGGTGGTCATGCCGATGGCAACGCGGATGTACGTGAAGTGGCGTTGCGCGAGCTGGCAGAAGAAACCGGTTGCGAGCCCTTGTTTGTTTCTCCTCAGTTTATTGATTTGGATGTTCATCGGATTCCTGCCCGAAAATCAGATCCGCCTCATGATCATTTTGATTTTCGGTTTCTCGTGGAAGTGGATGAACACCGCCCTGTCGTTGGTAATCACGAGTCTACCGAAGTCAGATGGATTCCGTTGGCGGAGTTGGAACAGTTCAATGCCGATGAGTCGATGCTCCGCCTGCGAGCCAAGACCCGTCTTCTCAGCCCGTAAGGAAAAAGGCGTAAAAATTTGCCGTAGCTTTGCCGCCCATGGCAACCATCGGTACAGACGTACAGCATGCAGCCAACTTGTTGGCAAGTGGTCAGTTGGTAGCCATCCCGACTGAGACCGTGTATGGTCTGGCCGCACATGCCTTGCAGCCCGAGGCGGTTACAAAAATTTTTGAAGCCAAGAACCGGCCTTTTTTTGATCCGTTAATCGTGCACATCGGTCAAGTAGATCAGGTGTTGCGCTATGCCACTGCATTTCCGCTGGCCGCACAAAAACTGGCCGAGCGGTTCTGGCCCGGCCCGCTTACGCTGCTTTTACCGCGCCAATCGAATATTCCCGACATCGCCACGGCTGGCTTGCCAACGGTGGGTTTGCGTTGCCCACAGCACCCCGTGTTGCGACAACTGCTGGCGTTGATCGATTTTCCGTTGGCAGCCCCCAGTGCAAACCCGTTTGGGTATGTGTCGCCCACCACGGCGGCGCATGTGCAGACGCAGTTGGGTTCGGTAATTCCCTACATCCTCGATGGCGGCTCCAGTGCGGTTGGTATTGAATCGACCATTGTGGGGTTTGATGAGGAGATCACCGTGTATCGCTTGGGCGGAATCGCACCCGAAGAATTGGAAAGCGTGGTGGGCCCGGTGCGGATTCGTACGCAGACTCATGCCAACCCGTTGGCGCCTGGTCAACTCGATAGCCACTATAGTCCGCGTAAGAAGCTGATCGTGGGCCACCTGCCTGAGCTCCTTCGCCAATATCAACATGTGCCGGTTTCAGTGCTTAGTTTTCAAACCGATTACCAGGGTCGGAACCAAATCATCCTGTCGCCCGACGGAAATTTGGCGCAAGCTGCGCACCGTCTTTTTGCTGCGCTGCGTACGTTGGACGAAGACGAATCTGAATTGGTGTTGGCCGAATGGGTGCCTGAGATCGGTTTGGGCCGGGCCATCAACGACCGTTTGCGTAGAGCAGCCGTTTGAACAGACGTTCCGCTAACTGCGCGGTTCTGCTTATCTTTCCCTCATGAGCAAACCGGAAGAACATGTGCAGGCCGAAGTAGATGCCAGCTACCTCTACCAGCAACTTTCCCACAACGAAGGCAACCCGGAGGTAGCACGAATTTTTAGCGAAATGAGCGCGATCGAAAAAGAGCACGCTCTTAAGTTCTTGGCTCGTACGCCCTCGCTGAAGGCGTTGCCCGATCCCTCGTTGCGGGCGCGGATCATGAACCTGATTGGCCGATGGTTTGGCTATGAGTATGTGCTTGGCATGGTGATGGATATGGAGAAGAGCATTACCAAAGCCACCATCGCGATGAAAAAAGCATCGCAACAACCACTTACGGGTGCTGAAGCGAACCACGTTAATATTCTGCGATCACTTTTGGAGTCTAACAAACAAGTCGGTGGCGATACCATTGTTCGGTTTGAGAAACGCCATCGCTCGGTGGGCGGAAACGCATTGCGTGCGGCCGTGCTCGGAGGTAATGATGGACTGGTTTCGAATTTTAGTTTGGTGATGGGAGTGGCAGGCGCTACTGGTGGTGAACAGGGCGTGTTGCTGGCGGGACTCGCTGGATTGCTGGCCGGTGCTCTTTCGATGTCGCTGGGCGAGTGGATTTCGGTGAAGAGTTCACAGGAGCTCTACGAAAACCAGATGGATCTGGAAATGGAAGAGTTGGAGATTAATCCAGAAGGCGAACGCAAGGAACTTGTGCTGATCTACATGGCGAAAGGGATTCCGGAGGCGCAAGCACGCGAGCTTGTGGATGAGTTGCTGAAAGACAAAAAACGCGCCCACGAAGTGTTGGTGCGGGAGGAACTTGGCATCAACCCCGAGGAGTTAAAAGGCTCAGCCATGGAAGCGGCCCTGTTTTCGTTCATCCTGTTCGCGATTGGCGCGATCCTTCCGGTGTTTCCGTTCTTCTTCACGCACGGCTTCCCGGCTATTATTTGGAGCGCGGTGATCAGCACGGTAGGACTGTTTGTAATCGGAGCGGCCATTACGTTGTTCACTGGAAAGAGCATGTGGTACTCAGGCTTCCGGCAGGTTTTGTTTGGATTGGCGGCGGCCGCTATTACGTTCGGCATTGGCAAGTTGATTGGAGTATCCGTGTTGGGGTAACAGGCAACTGGGCCGCTTCAGACCCATTTGGCAGACTTTTTTGGAGCTCCAAACGATGGAGTTGGAGGTCGAGATCAAAAAAAATCACATAAAAATGAACTTCAATTAGGAATATTCGTTTTTGTTTACACTAATTTTGTGGAAATTATTGATTGAATGCTCGTAACAGATTTGTAACGCTAACGCACGAACAACGAAATTGACCTACAACTTCACACGACAAGCACTCACTACGCACCATTCGCGGTGCATGGTAAGCTTACTTGCCAGTCTCACCTTGGTGTTAAGAAGTTTCCGAAGGCAGATCAGGATTTGATACTATTCGCGGGTGTGGTACCCCACGTGCTGCCGGTGGCGGCGCGTTTTTATTTTTCCTGGTTTTTCATTTTTAAAATTTACTGCATTGAACGAATCTATCATTGTTCGCGCTGCCACCGCGGACGACCAGCATTACGCTGAAACCATTACCAACGAAATGGCCGAATCGGCCAAAGCGCGAGGCACCGGCATTGCCAAGCGTTCGCCCGAATACATCTGCGAAAAGATGAAGGAGGGAAAGGCGGTTAT
>JBIIVI010000318.1:0-3749 GCA_044339555.1 Cyclobacteriaceae bacterium
GCCTGGATTTTTCATGGCGATGTTTTTGACGTGACCATGCGGTACTCCAAGTGGCTGGCTAAGTTGGGCGCCATCGGCTATGATACGCTGATTCTGATCAACACGTTCGTGAATTTTGTGCTGAAGATCTTTGGCCGGAATAAGATATCGCTTTCCAAGCGGGTAAAAGATAGCGTGAAACAAGCGGTGAAGTTTATCAACGACTTTGAACGTACCGCAGCCGAGATCGCCATCTACAACAAATATGATTACGTAGTCTGCGGCCACATTCACCATCCGGAAATGAAGAACATCGTAACGGATAACGGGCAGGTGGTGTATCTCAATTCGGGTGATTGGGTAGAGAACCTGACCGCCCTGGAATACAATTTAGGCGAGTGGCGTATCTATCGGTACCATAACGATCCGTTTGCACAGTCCATCAAAATCAACAAGCGCTACCGCGCGAAGTTGGACAACGATGAGATTTTTAAAGATCTTGTAAACGAATTCCTGAAAAAATGAAAATTCTTTACGCCATTCAGGGCACGGGTAACGGGCACCTGAGTCGCGCCGTTGATATTATTCCTGAACTTCAGAAGTACGGGGAGTTGGACTTGTTTGTGAGTGGCGCCCAGGCCGAAATTGTGTTGCCATACCCCATCAAGTACAAGTCTAAAGGACTGAGTTTTTACTTCGGCAAAAAAGGCGGCATCGACTTCTACCAAACCTTCCAAAAAAACAGTTCGCGGGAAGTGGTAAAGGAAGTAAAGGCCTTCCCGGCCGAGAAGTACGATCTGATCGTAAACGATTTTGAGCCCATCAGCGCTTGGGCAGCGAAACGAAAAGACATTCCGTGTGTGGGCCTCAGCCATCAGGCTGCGTTGCTTTCGAAAAAATCGCCCCGGCCCAAGTTGGTTGATCCGTTTGGGGAATGGATTATCAAACGTTATGCGCCTGTCAAGAAGTATATCGGATTTCATTTTCAGGAATACGACAAGAACATTTTCACACCCGTTATCCGCCAAGCCATCCGCCAGGCCAACATCACCAATCAAGGGCACTACACCGTTTACTTGCCAGCTTATGACGACAAAAAGCTCGTTTCGCTGCTGCTGAAATTTCCCAAGGTAAAGTGGCAGATTTTTTCCAAACACACTCAGCAAGCCTATCATGTGGGTCGCATCTCGGTGTTTCCGGTGAGTGGTCAGGATTTTATTGAAAGTGTGGTGAGCTGCGAAGGTGTTTTGTGTGGCGCAGGGTTTGAAACCCCCGCAGAGGTCTTGCATTTGAATAAGAAACTGCTGGTGGTGCCCATGCAAACCCAATATGAGCAGCACTGCAATGCGGCTGCACTCAAGAAAATGGGCGTACCGGTATTGAAGAAGATCAAGAAGAAGTCGCTCAAAAAAATCAAGCGCTGGTTGGAAGAAGCCACACCCCTCAACTATTCGTTTCCCGATATCGCAGAAGACGCGGTGTCGTTTTTAATGAAGAAATACGTTTGATTAAACATTAACGTGCCCGTAAACGAGACGTAATAGCCGGTTGTTTCCTTTGCTATTTCGTTTCAACAGTGGCGGCTCAGCGAATTTTGGTGGTAGATGATGATCGGGACATCCTGGACTTGTTGAAATACAACCTCCGGAAAGAAGGCTTCGATGTGCGGTGTGTGAGCCACAGCGACAAGGCTGTTCATGCAGCGCTACGCTTTAAACCCGATCTGGTGGTGCTGGATATTATGATGCCGCACCCCAATGGCATCGAAATCTGTCGTGAGCTTCGGTTGATGGATCGATTTCGGAACACGTTTATCTTCTTCCTCACGGCAAAAACAGAACCCTATTTCCATGAAGCTGCCTACGATGCCGGAGGCGATGATCTGGTGGAAAAGATTTCCAGCATTCGGGCATTGACCAGCAAGATCAACATTGTGCTGCGCGATCATTTCGTGATCCGAAAAAGACAGAGCGAATTAACCTTGGGGAAGTTGCAGATCAACCGCAGAAAGTCCATCGTGCGGTTGGCCGATCGGGAGGTGAAACTCTCGCTGGCGGAAATGGAGCTGCTGTATTTCTTTGCGCAAAACCCGGATCGGGCGGTTACGCGCGAGCAACTGGTAACAAATTTGTGGAGCACCTCGTTGCTGAACTGGTCGTCTTCTTTAGATGCACTGGTGGAGAAACTGGCGGAGAAGTTAGGTAAGCCTTGGATCGTTTCGAACTCCGAAGGCTTGTACCGTACGCGACTGGTTTAGTCGATCACCTCGAGTGTTTCCAGAATCTCGGCCAACGCCCCATAATCTTTTAGCCCCGCTCGTTCTTCGTCAAAACCACGCAGCGCGATACCTTCAAAAATGCCAGCCGTTACTGCCGGGATAGCTTCTACTGTTTCAATTTGGGCCCACACCCGGAAGTGATCCGCCAGTGCAGCAAGAGTCTCGTTGGGTGATTGGGTGGCATCGACTACCTCCAAAAAAAGAATTTGGGATTGGACGGGCAACAACGTTGGTTGTGCTAAGAGCAGCGAAGCGGCAGTGCCAGAAACAATCCACTTTTGTTCTGGAGCGAAAGCGGCTATGTGATGAACCTGTTCGACTTGGATCTGATAGATCAACTCGGGCAAATCCATTTGTTCGGCGGCGGCGGGATCGTCCCACTCAATCACAAGGGCGGGGCCCGAAATCCAACCCACAATATCCTTGAATGTAGCAATCGCAATTCCGCGACCAAGGGGGAACCCCAAGTAATCCACACCCATGCCAGCGCCATAGCGCGCATCGCTCAGGTTGGTGATGTTGCCAATCTTAACCGGCATTCGTAAAGCCATCGCCAAATATCACAAAAGAAAGGGTAAATTTACCGGTTATTGAGGCTGATGCGACATAGATTCTGGACGGCTTTGGTGGTGGGGGCGATTATGGTTGCAACCGGATGCAACCAGGGTACAGAAATTGCGCCGCTTCCGGATACAGCTTATCTGCCGCTGAAGCAAGGCAGGTTTTGGATTTACCAAGTTGACTCTACGGTGATTACGGCTAACGTTGAAACCAAATATCAATATCAATTGCAAGTGGAAGTGACCGATTCCATCGCGGAAGGCGCGGGTCAAGTGTGGTATATTCTTACACGCGGCAAACGCGCCAACAGCAGCGCTCCTTTTTCGCCTTTGGTGAGTTGGAGCGCCAGGCAAACTCCGCAGGAAGTGGTCATCCGTCAAGGAAATACCGCCTTCGTATCGCTTGCCTTCCCAACAATCAGCGGCCGGCAATGGAATGGCAATGCATTCAATACGTTGGGTGGTGATGATTTCTGTTCTGGTACGGGCGCTTGCGATTTCTATACCTATGCGCAGGTGGGCGGAAGTCACCAGGTAGGCGCCATTTCATATGAGGATGTTGTTACCGTAGAGGAGGGTAACACGCCCGATCGGCTGGTGAAGTTTGATGTGCGATTCAGCTATTACGCCCGCCATGTAGGCCTTATTGAGCGGCAGTACACGGTGTTAAACTATTGTACGTTGCCAGCTTGTTTGGGCCGCCAATCGATCGATCAGGGGCTCCGGTATTCACAGTTATTGGTTTCGTATGGCGATCGGTAAGTGGTGCGTTGTCTTTTTGATGGTGAGCACCGTTGCCTGGGGCCAGCAGAACCGCTATGTGGTTTCGTTCACCTCTAAACAGGGTACGCCATTTTCAATTCAGGAGCCCACTCGTTTTTTGTCTGCGAAAGCGAAAAAAAGGCGTGCCAAAAACGAAGTGGCAATCACCC
>JBIIVI010000040.1:0-17086 GCA_044339555.1 Cyclobacteriaceae bacterium
GCAGGTGCTGCGTTGTCGGCATGAGCTGCGCCGCAGGCAATGCGTTCGGCCTCTAATGCAAATGGCAACAATTCATTCCGTGGCAGCGGTTCAGGATACAAGGCATTGATGGCCAATACGGCGGCCACTGCGCTGGCAGCGCTGGAACCCATACCGCTGCCGAGTGGCAAATTCTTGTTAAGTTGAATGGACACTCCGGTTGTCCACCCGGTGTGCGCCAGAAATTTTTGCACCGCTACGCCTGCGGTATTCCTCGAAGCATCCAGCGGCAACAACCCGCCATCTCCGCTGATGGATTCAATCTTTACTTCCGTGGATGCTGTTAGCTCAACCCGTACTTCGTCTACTGGTTCAGCCACTGCAAAGCCAAAAACATCAAAGCCGCACGACACATTCGCCACGGTGGCGGGTGCACATGCGCGGGCTGCTCGGAATTTAGCCATTTGCATAGTTACCGATTCGGATGAGATCTGCAAAGACGCCTGCGGCCGTCACTTCGGCTCCGGCTCCGGGGCCACGTATCACCATGGGCCGTTCTTTGTAGCGCTCCGTTGTGAGCAAGATAATGTTGTCGCTTCCGGCCAACGAATAAAAGGGGTGGTGTGCGGCTACGGTTTTCAGTGCCACTTGCACGTGACCGTTTTCCAAAGCCGCCTGATAGCGTAGTTTTTCGCCTTTGGCGGCCGCATCGCTGCGTAGTTTTTCAAACGCGGCATCGTGTTGTTCTAGTTGCTGGAAGAAGCCATCTAACGAAGGAATGTTCCGGCAGTTGGAAGGCACGAGGTTTTCTACCGGGATTTCATTCAATTCAATTGCCAATCCTGTTTCGCGCGCCAAGATTAGAATTTTCCGCGCTACATCCAGACCGCTCAGATCGTCTCGCGGGTCGGGCTCGGTGTAGCCTTTTTCCTTGGCTTCCTTCACCACATCGCTGAACTTGCGGCCTTCGGTAAACGAGCTGAAAATAAAGTTGAGGGTGCCACTCAGCACCGCTTCGATGCGCAGAATCTTATCACCACTTACCAGCAAATCGTTGAGTGTGTTGATTACCGGCAGCCCTGCACCCACATTCGTTTCGTATAGGAACCTGACACCGCGTTGGCGGGTAAGTGTTTTAAGCGTTCGATATTTCTCCAGACTGGCGGAGTTTGCTTTTTTGTTGGGCGTAACGATGGAAATATTGGTGCGCAGTAATTCCGGGTAGACATCCGCAACGGCTTCACTGGCGGTGCAATCCACAAAAATGCTGTTGGGCAAGTTGGCGTTTATGATTTGTTGCACAAAGGCACCTAGGTTCATGTCGGCACCTTGCTGCAAAGTGTGGATGGCATGATCAAACGAAATCCCATTTTCATCCCAGCACATTTTGCGACTGTTTGCCAAGGCCATTAAGCGCAATTCCAGGTGGACTTCTTCGGCCAGTGCAAGTTGCTGCTGGGCGATTTGTTGCAACAGCACAGAACCAATTAACCCCGTACCGGCCAGGAAGAGATGGATGGTTTTTCGATCCGACAGGAAGAACGCATCGTGCAACGCGTTCAGTGCTTTTGATATATCGCTTTCCAGAATCACCGCTGAGATGTTTCGCTCGGAGGAACCTTGTGCAATTGCAATTACGTTAATTCCATTTTTTCCCAGCGCGCTGAACATGCGACCACTACTGCCTGCCTGATGCTGCATGCCATCGCCCACCACGGCTACGATGGCCAATTGATCAGTAACTGCAACCGCATCCATTTGCTCGTCACGAATTTCCATCCGGAACTCGTGTTCCAGCGCAGCTTTCACTCGACTTGCTGCTGCCGTTTCGATGGCCACACAAATAGAATGTTCCGAAGAAGCCTGACTGATCAACACCACGTTTACCTTCTCGAGTGCCAGCGTAGAAAACACCCGGCTGGAAACACCTACCACACCCACCAGACCGCTGCCGGTGATGTTGAGTAAGCTGATATTTTTTACGCTGGAGATTCCCTTGATCAATTTTCCATTTTTCGCTTCGCGATGAATACGCGTTCCCGGATGTGATGGATTGAACGTGTTCTTGATCCAGATGGGAATGTTGTGGGCCATGGCAGGTTGCATGGTAGCTGGGAAAACCACTTTCGCACCGAAGTGACTTAACTCCATGGCTTCTTCGTACGTCATCTCCGGTACTGGAAATGCTTTTTGCACCAGACGTGGATCTGCGGTTAACATCCCGTCCACATCCGTCCAGATTTCGAGCGCCTCAGCTTGCAGTGCGCCAGCGAAGATCGCAGCTGTGTAGTCGGAACCGCTGCGCCCCAAAGTTGTGGTTTCGCCCTGTTGTGTAGCACCAATAAAGCCAGTGATGATTTGGGGTTCTGGATGTTGGTGAAAGTAACTTTTGATCTGTTGGTTGGTGATCGAAAAATCTACTTTAGCCGATCCAAAGTCGCTGTTGGTGCGGATCAACTGCCGCGCATCCAAAAAAGAAACCCGTAAGCCACGCGCTAGCAACGCCTGCGCGATGATGAAGGCCGAAAGGCGCTCGCCAAAACTCATGATATAATCCAGTGTTCGAGGCGTGCACTCCTTCACCAGAAAAATTCCGTGCAGCACATCCTCCAGTTCGTTCAGTTGGATTTTTACTTGTGCCAATACCGAACTTTGTTGCGTTACCGGAATCAACTCGCGCACAGTGTCGAGGTGGCGGGCCTCAACCTGCGCAAGCAGTTCCTGGTAGGAGCGGCCACCCAACGCTAGCTGACTAAGTTGAATGAGCTGATCGGTCACACCCCCAAATGCGGAAAACACAACACCCACCGGTTGCGACCAGTAGGGTTGGAGGATGGTGATAACAGCTTGAATCCGCGCGGCAGTGGCTACCGAAGATCCGCCAAATTTTAGTATTCGCATATAAAAGTCGTTAGTCAGAAAGAAAGTTAGAAAAAGGGCGGTTTCACTTCCTGGAAGTATTGGCCGCGAACAAGAGCGCTAACGGGCGCACCCCGTTGTTCGGGTTAGCAGGAACCGCGTGAAGAAGAAATCAGACCAGGTATTCAAACAGGTTTTCGTTTTGGTTCACTTCGGTATAATTCAAACTTCGATCCTTCATGCGAGTAAGCAAGTGCTGGTAGTCGGATGCAGCCTTTACTTCAATGCCGATCAGGGCTGGCCCGGTTTCTTTGTTATGTTTTTGAATAAACTCAAACCGGACGATGTCATCGTTAGGACCGAGTATATGGTTCACAAATTCTTTGAGGGCACCCGGACGTTGGGCAAAGCGCACGATAAAATAGTGCTTCAAACCTTCATACAACAGCGACCGTTCCTTGATTTCCTGCATGCGGTCGATGTCGTTGTTGCCGCCGCTTACTATACACACCACCTTTTTGCCTTTAATCTGATCGGCATATTGATCGAGTGCTGCGATGGAAAGCGCCCCCGCCGGCTCCACTACGATGGCATCTTCATTATAAAGCTGTAGGATGACAGAGCAGATTTTTCCCTCGGGCACCAGCAGCATATCCGCCAGCACCTCGCGACAAATGGAAAAAGGCAAATCGCCCACGCGCTTTACAGCGGCACCATCCACAAAGCGCTGGATGGTGTCCAGCACCACCGGGCTACCGTGTGCTAACGCTGCTTTCATCGAAGGAGCTCCCTGTGGCTCCACGCCAATGAGATTCGTTTTGGGGGAGTAGGTTCGAAAGTACTGACCGATGCCGGCGCTTAATCCGCCACCACCTACCGGTGCAAACACGAAATCGATCTGATCAATTTCTTCCAGGATTTCTTTGCCCACAGTGCCTTGGCCCTCAATGATCAAAGGGTGATCAAACGGTGGAACAAATGTGCGATCTTGGTCGCGGCAGAAGCGGAGAGCATGCTCCTGGCACGCATCAAATGTGTCGCCTACCAGTACGATTTCAATCCAATCCCCACCAAACATTTGTACCTGATTGATTTTCTGTTTGGGTGTGATGGTGGGCATGTAAATCACGCCCTTGATTTTCAGCGCCTCGCAGGAGAATGCCACACCTTGCGCATGGTTACCGGCACTGGCGCACACAACGCCACGCGCACGGGCATCAGCCGATAAGCTGCTGATCAGATTGTACGCGCCGCGGATTTTGTACGAGCGCACTACCTGAAGGTCTTAGCGTTTCAAATAGATCTCGGCCCCAAAACGTTCGGACAACTTCCGATGCAATTGCACAGGTGTTCGGATCACCACGTTTTTTAGACGCAGGTGTGCCTTGTTGATGTCCAGTATTTGTTCGCTAACAGGTAGCATGGGGCAGAGGGCGAGGATGTACGGAAAGGCGAGGCTTTTACCGTAACGCTAGTTGATCATACTTGCTTCCACACTTGCTTTCTCCGGCCGCAAGGCGCGCACGGCGGCACCCGCTTGCCATAATTCGCTTTCGCGGAGTTCCTTCAGTTCTTCCGCCAATTTTTCGCGGTAGTCGGGCTTGCTACACGTGTCGATGGTGCGTTTGGCTTCAGCACCGCTGGCCACACTGTCGTACAACTCGTTGAAAACCGGTAGTGTAGCGGCCTTGAATTTCTTTTTCCAATCCAGCGCACCACGTTGAGCAGTGGTAGAACAGTTGGCATACATCCAATCCATGCCGTTTTCCGCTACCAGCGGCATGAGGCTTTGGGTGAGTTCTTCCACCGTTTCGTTGAAGGCCTCTGAGGGAGAGTGGCCCTTGGAGCGAAGCACCTCATATTGGGCTTCAAAAATTCCGGCAATGGCGCCCATGAGCGTACCGCGCTCCCCTGTCAGGTCGGAATACACTTCTTTTTTGAAATCGGTTTCAAATAAGTAGCCAGAGCCAACGCCAATGCCCAAGGCAATTACCCGCTCGTGCGCGCGCCCGGTGGCGTCTTGAAAAATGGCGAAGCTGCTGTTGATGCCCTTACCTTGTAAAAAAAGTCTGCGCACCGAAGTGCCGGAACCTTTGGGGGCTGCCAGAATCACATCTACATCAGCCGGTGGCACGATGCCGGTTTGATCTTTGAAGGTAATGCCAAAACCATGGGAGAAATACAACGCTTTTCCTGCGGTCAGGTGCGGTTTAATTTGGGGCCAGGTGGCAATCTGCCCGGCATCGCTCATCAAAAACTGAAGGATCGTACCGCGTTGGGCGGCTTCCGCCACATCAAAAAGTGTTTCGCCAGGTGTCCAGCCGTGCGCAACAGCCTTGTCCCACGTTTTGGTTCCTTTGCGTTGGCCAACGATCACATTGAAGCCGTTATCGCGTAAGTTCAGCGATTGGGCCGGTCCTTGAACGCCGTAGCCAATGATGGCGATGGTTTCGTTTTTCAACACTGCCAACGCTTTTTCCATTGGAAATTCCTCGCGGGTAACCACTTCTTCTACGGTGCCGCCAAAATTTATTTTAGCCATGATTGTTAGTTTTTATTGTTGATTCGATTTTTGATTGGTTTTCTTTCAAGAAGGATGGCTAATTGTTTCAAGGCGATTGGCGTCTCCGGCCAGCAGGTGAAATTTTTCGGCACCTACCACGTAATCGGCTTGCTCTACTTCAATCAGTTTTTCCATCTGGTATTTCACCTTTAACATCATTTCTTCTGTGGTATGCAGTAGCAATACCGCTCCACCGCGCCGGAAGTCGTCTTCATTTTCGTGCGCTAATAATTTTTTTATTCGCACGCGTCTGCGGTTGAGCACGTTAACGATTCGGTTTAAAATCGAAAAGTTGTTGTCTGCTGCTATTTCAAGAGTATAGTCTTTTTTCATGTGTTATCAATTTTTTGTTTAAGGTCACCCCGCCTTATGCGGGGCCCATGCAGATTGTCATTCAGTTTGGTCTGCTTTGCTGATGGGCATTTCATGTCCAAAGTCGGTTCATTTTAAAACGGGAGGTTCCAACAATACTTCGCCAACTCCGGCACCGGCCGGGACCATCGGAAAAACGTTATCTTCTTTTCCCACCACGGCTTCCAGGAAGTATGGGCCGGGCGAGGCTAACATTTCTTGCAATGCAGCCGACAGGTGTTCGCGTTTTTCCAATTTGCGGGCAGGTATTGAATAGGCTGCAGCAATCTTAACAAAATCTGGATTCGTCATCTCCGTAAAGGAGTAACGCTTATCGTGGAAGAGTTGCTGCCATTGCCGAACCATGCCCAGGAAGTTGTTATTCAGTACCAAAATTTTTACCGGGATTTGGTATTGCATAATGGTGCCCAGTTCTTGCAACGTCATCTGAAAGCCACCATCTCCAATAACAGCCACAACTGGTTTGCTTGGCTCACCCAGTTGAGCGCCCAGCGCGGCTGGCAACGCAAAGCCCATGGTTCCTGCTCCGCCGGAGGTTACATTGGTGCGGGGATCTTTGAATTCGTAATACCGCGAAGCCACCATTTGGTGTTGGCCCACGTCCGTAACCAAAATGGCCTTGCCATCCGTTAACCGCGACAACTCATGGATCACTTCGGCCATCATCAATTGATCGCCCGTGGGGTGAAACTCGTGGCGAACCACTTTTTCATATTCCAGTTTTTCCAACTTGCGAAAGCGGTTCATCCATTCCGTGTGTTGGTTGGGTTGGCACAATCGGGTGAGCGCTTGCAGTGCCTCGTTGGCATCTGCCAAAACAGAGGCGGTGGTTTGGATGATTTTGTTGATCTCCGCTTGGTCGATGTCGATGTGGATCACTTTCGCCTGGCGGGCGTACTTACTTACATTTCCGGTTACACGATCATCGAAGCGCATGCCAATGCCGATCAAAACATCGCATTCGTTGGTCAGGATGTTTGATCCGTAATTGCCATGCATCCCGAGGTAGCCGACATAGTTCGGGTGATCCGTGGGGAAGCCGCCCAGTCCTAAAAGCGTGCAGGCCACCGGAATGCCCGTTTTCTCCGAAAATGCTTTTAATGCTTCGCTGGCCCCTGACAGAACGATGCCTTGACCTGCCAGTAAGTAAGGCCGTTTTGCCGCGTTGATAAGTGCAGCGGCCGCCTCCACCTGTTCCATTTGCAGAACAGGCTTGGGTTTATAGGTGCGCACGTGATTGCAACGAGTGTGCCCATTGAACTCGATGGTTTCATTTTGGGCGTTCTTCGTAATGTCGATCAGCACTGGACCCGGCCTGCCGGTGGCCGCGATGAAAAATGCCTGTGCGACAGCCGGCGCGATGTCCTTCGCTTCCGTTACTTGTACATTCCATTTTGTGACCGGTAACGTTGTGTTTACCACATCGGTTTCTTGAAAGGCATCGGTTCCCAGCAAATGGGCAAATACCTGACCTGTGATGCATACGATAGGTGTGGAATCAATCAGCGCATCGGCTAGCCCTGTCACCAAATTCATTGCACCCGGGCCTGAGGTGGCCAACGCCACGCCCACGCGGCCACTGCTTCGGGCAAATCCTTGTGCGGCGTGAACAGCGCCTTGCTCGTGCCGGACAAGCACATGATTCAGTTGTTCTTTATAATGATAAAGCGAATCATATACCGGCATAATGGCCCCACCCGGGTAGCCAAACAAGGTATCTACTCCTTCCGCCAACAAGCAACGCAGCAAAACCTCGCTGCCTTTCAGCATCTCGCCCGGCGGGGCCGCTTCCGCGCTCTTTTTAGTCCTCGTCAGTAACGCATCCATCTGAGGCTGTTTTAACTTGTTTGGCATACTTATAAAGAAGCCCACTTGTTACGGTAAACCCGGGCGACCGGTAGGTTGATCTTCGAATCGCGAGGGTTTTGTCATCCACCAGCAACGTCAATTGGCGTTTCTTCACATCGATTTCAATCCAATCGCCATCTTCTACGAGCGCCAGCAGGCCACCATCAAATGCTTCAGGTGTGATATGGCCCACCACAAAACCATGCGTGCCTCCGGAGAAACGGCCATCGGTAATCAGCGCCACGTTTTTACCGAGCCCTGCTCCCATGATGAGCGAAGTTGGTTTTAGCATCTCGGGCATGCCCGGTGCTCCTTTGGGTCCGACATAACGAATCACCACCACATCGCCTTCTTTGATACGTTTTTCCTGAACGCCTTTGGCAACTTCAAATTCGCCATTAAACACGCGGGCAGTGCCTTTAAATCGTTCGCCTTCCTTGCCAGTGATTTTGGCTACAGAACCCTGGGGAGCGAGGTTGCCATATAATATTTGAATGTGCCCGGTTTTTTTGAGCGGCTTCTCAACCGGGTAGATGATGTCTTGTTTCTCGAAGTCCAACGCTGGAACGTCCGCCAGATTTTCGGCAATGGTTTTCCCCGTTACCGTCAGACAATCGCCATGCAGCAACCCTTGCTGAAGGAGGTACTTCATCACGGCAGGCACGCCTCCTTTCTGGTGAAGGTCTTCCATCAAATATTTGCCACTGGGTTTCAGATCTCCCAGCAAAGGAGTTTCGTCCGACAGTCGTTGGAAGTCATCCAGGGTTACTTTTACCCCTACGGATTTGCCCATGGCGATCATGTGCAAGACCGCGTTGGTAGAGCCACCCAGCGCCATGATAATCCGGAGTGCGTTCTCGAAGGCCTTCGCGGTCATGATGTCGCGCGGTTTGATGTCGCGCTCCAATAGAATACGGATGGCATGGCCTGCCTGAGTGCATTCGTTTTTCTTTTCTGCGCTCAACGCAGGATTTGAAGAGGTGTAGGGCAATGCCATGCCCAGCGCTTCAATCGCCGATGCCATCGTATTGGCGGTGTACATGCCGCCACACGCGCCCGCACCGGGGCAAGAGTTTTGAATGATGCCTTTGTAATCCTCGTCCGACAGTTTGTTCGCCAGCTTTTCGCCCAGGGCTTCGAAGGCCGATACGATGTTAAGCGATTTGCCTTTGTAATGGCCACCGGCAATGGTGCCACCATACACCATGATGGCCGGGCGGTTTAGTCTTCCCATGGCGATTAACGAACCCGGCATGTTTTTGTCGCATCCTACAACAGCAATAAGCCCATCATAATACTGGGCGCCACAAACGGCTTCAATTGAGTCGGCAATGACTTCGCGACTGATCAGCGAATACCGCATGCCCTCGGTACCATTGCTAATGCCATCGCTTACGCCAATGGTATGAAAGACCAAGCCGACCAGATCTTGTGCCCAGACGGATTTCTTAACATCCGCGGCCAACCCGTTTAAGTGCATGTTGCAGGTATTTCCATCGAAACCTGTACTCACAATACCTACTTGTGCCTTCTTGAGGTCGGCTTCGGTAAGACCAATGCCATAGAGCATGGCTTGCGCGGCCGGTAAGGTCGGATCTTGCGTAATCGTACGGCTGTATTTGTTCATCTCCATTGCCACTTTCATCTGACCGCTAAACAATTACGTAGGAGTAGCTTTTGTCAAGCACCAGGCACTGGTACGCCTCCTGTACGATCGCGCCCAAGGTTTTTTTCCAAGGCTTGGAAAACGCGTGCCCTTCGATCGATTGAATACCGATAACCTCCGCGGCCGTGCCGCAGAAAAAGGCGCTGTCGGCTTCAAATACTTCATCCGGCATGGCATAACGTTGTTCCACGGGAATATCAAGCTCGCGACAGATTTCGAGCACGGTTTGCCGCGTGATGCCGGGCAGAATGTTTCCCAGCGGAGGGGTATACAACTTGCCGTCTTTTTCTAAAAAGAAGTTTGCTCCCGGGCCTTCCGCCACGCGTCCTTGCATATCCAACATCAACGCCTCGTCAAACCCACGTTGTTTGGCTTCTGTGGTGGCCAGAATGGAGTTGACATAATGACCGCAGATTTTTGCTTCAACTTTTATGGACTTGGGATTTGGGCGCTGGTAGGATGAGATGCATACATTGAGAAGCTGATCGCCCAGGTATTTACCCCACTCCCATGCAGTGATCATCACGAAAACTTCTTTGGGCGCAGTAAGCGACATGTTCGGGCCGCAGTACACCAGCGGCCGCAGGTAGGCATTCGAAAGATGGTTTCTTTCCAACACCTGATAAGAGATTTGCACCAGTTCTTCCACTGTGTAGTTCAGGGGGATGCCGGCCAGTGCGCAGCTTTTAGCCAGTCGCTCGAAATGCTCTTTGGCTTTGAAAATTTTGGTGCCGTTAATGGTGTGGTAGGCACGGATGCCCTCAAAAGCTCCATAGCCATAGTGCAGTGTCTGACTAAAAAGATCGATGGTGGCATCTTTGGCTTTGAGAAATTGACCGTTTACGAAAAGAACGGTGTCGTTAGTGTAGTACATTTTACAACTGTTAGTTTGTTCAAGTGGGTGCAAAACGAAGCCGTCCCGCGGGTAGGGCGGGACGGCTTCATTTTTTTGTTTTTATATAATGTCAGCGTCCTCACCCTGCCAGTAGCAGTGTAATGACGATTTGAATCGTGCAGAGGGTTTGTGAATAAATTGCTTTAAAGGAGTTCATCCGATTGAATTCCTTACAAGAATCAAAACTTTCTGCTGCACAAACAAGAGTTAACTGCTAAAAAGATTTTGACAATTCGTTAACAACTGTTCGGTAGCGCTTCCATTGTAATTGTTTTTTCCTACTTTCACCCAACTAAACCTATCCTTTAACGCCCATGGAATCGGCCGAACACTTGGAATTTGTTATGCACTGGGACCGTTATATGTTTATCGGAGCCTCTGCGTTTGCTGCCCTCGCGGTATTGCTTTTTTTGTTGTACGAGTTTCGTCTTTTTTTGATTAAAGACCCGAAAGAGAAGTACGACTTCGTGAACCTGCATGAGATCAAGTACTTCTGGTACTCGGTGTTTTTGTTGATTGTAGGTGCATGGTTCTTGGGCAATACTGTGTTTACCGAACGTGTTACCTCGCATGGCATGCTTTGGTTCTATGTACGCTTGTTTGTTACGATCAGCTTTGGAATTATTTTCTATTTCATCTTTTCCAACATTGTTCAAATCTATTACCCCCGTTCGGTGGAGCGCAGACTAATCAAGATTCGCAATAAGCCCCGGATTTCGCCTGGCGGCAACGCTATGCGCAAGCTTTCTGAGGCCGAAGAAAAAACCCACCTGGAAGAAGTTGGCGAGAATCATGAACTGCACAGCGTTGAATACGATGTGTGGGTGGACGACCAAACCGGCTTTAAAAAGATTGAGAAATACAACTCCTTTGAGCACGCCGAGGAGTGTGGCGAATGCGGTTATGTAACCATGCGCATTGCCAGCGAAGAAATTGAAGTCAAACCCACAGTTGAGGAAGAGGGCTTACTGGTGAAGCACTACCGGTGCTCTTACTGCAAGCACCGCGAGCGGCGCGAAGTAGTTCTTACACGCTTAGCGGAGAACGCCTAGCCGCTAGCGTTGTTCCAACAGCACGATGTTTTCCACGTGCATCGTCTGCGGAAACATGTCCACCGGTTGTACCCGTTTCATTTCGTAGTGAGCATTTAATATCTGGAGATCGCGTGCCTGGGTGGCCGCATTACAACTTACGTACACGATCCGTGATGGCCGGGCTGCAATTAACGTCTGGCAAACCGATTCATGCATACCCGCGCGGGGAGGATCGGTAATCACCACATCCGGCCGGCCGTGGTCAGCAATAAACCCATCACTCAGCAAGTCTTTCATATCACCGGCAAAAAACTGCGCGTTGGAGATGTTGTTGAGAGCGGCGTTTGCGTGCGCATCTTGCACGGCTGCCGCTACATATTCCAAACCAACTACCCGTTGGGCTTGCCGGGCTACATAACACGCAATCGTACCGGTGCCGGTGTAGAGGTCGTATACGTATTCCTGGCCGGTAAGTGCTGCTAACTCCCAGGTTTTTTTGTACAGCACTTCTGCTTGAAGGGAGTTGGTTTGGTAAAATGATTTTGGACCTATCCGAAATCGCAAATAGCCAACACCATCCGGGCGCTGCATTTGTTCGGTGATGTACGGGTTTCCTTTCCAACACGTAACCTCCAGGTCGGCAAAGCTGTCGTTGCGTTTTCCGTTGATGATAAAATTGGCCGAGGTGATGGCCGGGAACGCGGTCGCCAGACCGTCCAGAATCGTTTCGATCCACTCCATTCGATCGTACGTAACCTGAAGAATCACCATTACCTCCCCCGTGGAGGCGGTACGAATGGTCAGCGTGCGCAGAAATCCGATTTGTTTACGGAGATCAAAATAGGGAATGTTGTTTTCTTGAGCGATGCGATGGGCCGTGAGGCGGATGGCGTTGGATGGGTCGGCCTGCAGATAACAGTTCTTCACATCAAATACTTTGTCGTATTGACGTGGCATGTGAAAACCAAGGCCCGGTTCTATCAACTTAGTCTCCCCGCGCAGTTCCTCACGCGTTAACCAACGACTGGCCGTGAAAGTGAAATCAAGGCGATTGCGATAGTGGCGTGTTGCGGGCGCTCCAATAATCGGGTCGATCGGGGGTAAAGTAAGTTGCCCGATACGCTCCAGATTGTCTACTACTTGTTGTTGTTTGTAGAAAAGTTGGGTGGGATAATCAATATGTTGCCACGAACAACCACCGCACAAACCAAAATGCTCGCAAAATGGAGCGGTACGATGTGGTGAAGGCTGTGTGATGGAAAGCACGCGGGCTTCCAGGAAACTGCTTTTTACCTTCGTTACTTCAGCCGATACTACATCGCCCGGAGCACCACCGGTTAAGAAAACAACCTGACCCATTAACCGCGCTACCGATTTACCTTCGGCTGCCAGGCCATCTACCGTCAGATTTTCGATGATTTCGCCTTTTTTCATTCCCCGTAAAGGTATTAAATCCCGATTCCCCGAAGTGGGTTCCGGTTTTCAAAAGGCAAAACTGTATATTTCGTTTCGGTGTGGTCGTAAACATGAAGAAGGTTATCATTCTGTTGTTGTTGCTGATGGTGCTGCCGGTGCGCGCCTCGCATATTGTGGGCGGTGAATTTGAGTTGATCCATGTACAAGGCAACACTTATCGACTTAATCTGATCATTTACTTTGATGTGTTGAACGGGTTGCCCGGTGCTAAGGACTTGGTGGTGAATGCCGCTTTTTTTCGAAAGAAGAACAACACACTGGTGTTCACCCAACAACTCTCGCTCTCGCAGGAGTCGCGCGTGCCCTATACACAACCAAGCTGTTCCAATGGCGAGGTGGTGACCGATCGATTGATCTATACAGCGCTGGTTACACTGGCACCCGCTAGTTTTAACGATCCGGAAGGCTATTACGTTTCGTGGCAGCGGTGTTGTCGTAATTACTCCATCACCAACATCTTCAGCGAGAATCCACAATCGGGTGCCCCGGGCAATCAAGTTGCCGGACAAACATTCTATTTGGAGTTTCCACCCGTGGTCAGAGATGGCAAGCCGTTCATTAATTCCTCTCCGCGGTTGTTCCCTCCGCTCAACGACTTTGCGTGCCCCCGGAGGCCTTACTATGTAGATTTTGCCGGAGTGGATGACGATGGCGATTCGTTGGTGTACTCGCTGGCCACACCCCTAAACACGCGCTCGCCCATAGCCTTGCCACCTGCTTCGCCAGCACCGTACCCCTTGGTAACCTGGCGCAATGGTTTTAGTGAAACAGCCATGGTGGGCGGCACTCCTGATTTACGGATTTCACCATCCGGTTTTTTAACGGTCACGCCTAAAACACAAGGCATCTATGTGTTTGCAGTGAAAGTGGATGAGTATCGGGCGGGCGAGAAGATTGGCGAAACCAGACGCGACTTTCAAATGCTGGTGGTGGATGCGTGCCCTGTGGCAGTGCCTCCTGTAATTGTGGGTAAACGGTTAACAGATGCAGCGTTTAGTTTCCGCGAGAAGATGAGTATATCTTTTTCGAATGAGGTGTCGGACGATAATCGCTGCATGGTGGTACAGATTTCCGATCCTGACTCGAATAGCCCGGATGATAATTTCGCAGAGAAAATCTCGATTCGGGCGATCCCACTCAATTTTCGAAAAACCGGTTTAAGCGAAGAGTTGCTGCCGCGAAGCCGTGAGGCGGTGCTTACTAAAGGCAGTACGGTAGATTTTAAAATCTGCTTCCCGGCTTGTCCGTATTTTGAAGGTGGCCCCTATGAAGTAGGCATTGTTGCCTTTGATGATGCTTGTAGCTTGCCATTGACGGACACACTACGAATTACGGTAAACATTCAGCCGCCTGTTAATCGCCCCGTTCAATTCGATCCACCCAACCGGGTCATGGCACAATTGCTGGAGGGTGAAAGCCAAAGTTGGGATTTCAGCGCCTCTGATTTGGATAATGACACGTTGGTTTTTTCTGTTCTTACGGAAGGATTTTCCCTCGAAGCATCGGGCATGAAAATTCAGTCGGATATTCAGCCCGGCCGGTTGCGCGGCACACTCTCGTGGGAAGCGTTTTGCGACATTGCCGACTTTACTAACCGCACCGTTTTCCCATTACGACTTTTGGTGGACGATAGGGATGGGTGTAAGTTCAATAAACCGGATACACTCGTTTTTAATTTGGGTGTGACCTTGCCGGGCAATGCCGATCCGGTGATTTCGTCTACGTTGGACTTGTCCGGATCCAAGCGGATAATTGAAACACTCACACGGCCGATCAACTCCGATTTAACCTTTACGGTTTTTGGAAAAGACCAGGCGGACAACGATCGCATCACCTTGCGCATGGTGCCAAAAGGTTTCTCGCTAGCGCCTGCCGGCATACAGTTTTCCCGGGCAACCGGGCAAGGGGCGGTGGAATCTACGTTCAATTGGAAACTCCGGTGCCTGGGCCTTGATCCCGCCAAGAAAGATTTGTACGAGTTTGATTTTATTGTCGTGGACTCCACCAACAAATGTCGGTTACGGAAGGCCGACACGCTTTCGGTTTCGGTTCGGGTTATCAATCCAATCAATAGTCGGCCGGTGCTGGTGGCGCGCCAACAGGGGCAATCCACTCCGTTGGTATCAGGTCGACTTGAAGTTACGCTGGGTGACCCGATTGAATTACTCGTTCAAGGTTTGGATGGCGATGTGTTTCCCGATCGCGATCAGTTAACACTCGAGTTGGAGTCCATAGATGGCGAAGTACCGCTTCGCGGATTTCGCTTCGAGCCAGTGGCGGGCAAGAGCCCGATTTCCAGCACTTTCAGTTGGGCGCCCGATTGTTCCATCTTTATCGGCAACGATTTTGAAAACGAATATGAGCTTACGTTTCGATTGTCGGACGATCGTTGCTATACGGCTGAAACCGTTCGCCAGAAAATCCAACTGGTTGTGCGCGATGTGGTAAGCCGCGATGATGAGTTCATTCCGCCCAACGTGTTTACGCCCAATGGCGATGCGTTTAACGAGTACTATGCTATGCAGTTGGTGGATCCGGTTACCGGAGCCGTGCGCAACATTTTGCCGCCGGATAACTGTGTGCGCAGATTTGAGTCGGTGCGAATCATTAATCGTTGGGGTCAAACTGTTTTCCAGAGTCGCGACCGCGATTTTCAGTGGACAGCCGAAAACCAGCCGGAAGGTGTATACTTTTTTTTGATTGCCTATTCCGACCGCGAGTTTAAGGGGGCCGTTTCGGTGCGGCGATAAACTTATTGAACCAGTTGTACGCTTGATTTACGAACGAATACCTCGCGGCCGTTCCAATCGCTGATCAACCAAATATCTTTTTCCCCTTTCAATAACAACCGATGGCCTTGCTCGATTCGGGCCAATACAGACGAGCCTGGAGAGGGTCCTTCCATGAGGTAAGCAGCTGGTTGGCTAATAGCAAAAGCAGGTGGCTGTGCCGCCCAAATCCCATATGCCGCCAGCGTTGCTACGAACACGCTCGCGGCCAGCGAAAACCATCGCCCTTGATGTTGAATGCGCGTCAGGTAAACAGAAAGCGAGAGCAACAACAGAACGATCGCACTGCCACCGATGGCCAGCGGTAGACGGATGTGTGCGAGCTGAAGCCGTAGTTGGTCGATCGAATCATAATCGTAACCCGAAAGATTTTTTTTCTGAGCCACCTCCTGTATTTTTTCGATCACCTGTGGATCGCCTGTCGCCAGCCAGTAACGATTCAAGTAGAGGAGCGACTCAGCTGTGTGCCCAAGTCCCTCTTGAATAAACGCCATGCGCAGTAACATCGCGTCTGTACAATAACCCTGTTGCTCCACGGCCTGATAGGTTTGAAACGCCTGCGTGTAGCGCTTTTGTAAAAAGAGCGAATCGCCCAAAAGCAACTGACGATCAGGAGCTTGGCCATATGCATAAGCGGTAATCAACAACACAGCTACACTGGTAAGTTTTTTTAAAAGCCGCGTTGGTATATAAACCATATACTGCTACATTTGTGCCCTCAAATTGAGAAAGGCGCTCAAAAATAAGCCAATTTCAACGATCTCGTAGCTCAGCCGGTAGAGCATTACACTTTTAATGTAAGGGTCCTGGGTTCGAATCCCAGCGGGATCACAAAAACCAAATTACGAAGCACCTCCGCACGAGGTGTTTTGTTTTTTGAAGCGAGAATTAGCCAAGTGCTGAAAGGATGATTTGAAGTGTTTTGAATCAATTCTTCTACCCTCCGTTTAAATCACTTCTTCCAACAGCGTACGAAAGGCTACCTGCCGGTCGCCAAATTTTTGTTGCACTTCATGACGTAGTGAAGGTGCATGATGAGTAAGGTAGAACTGCAGCTCGTCCATCGATTGAATGAAATACTGCACCGCATAGGAGGTGGTTTCGGTTTCGTGGGCCAGCACACGATAGATTTTATGATCCAGGAATTTGCCCGATCGTAGCACATCTGGGATGTGCACCGTTTTCATCCAACGCAGCCAGTCTTCCTCAATCGTTTTATCAACCGCCACGGTAACATTATACACAATCATCGCCTTAATGGTTTTTCTGATCGAAAATACCAAAAAACAAGTCGATCGAATCGCCCAAGGCTGTTTTGGGATTTCGATTTGGCTGTTGGGGCCGACTTGTAAAAACTTTTCAAATGGTTGAACTTTGTCCTTGCATTTTACCTTTTACGATTCAAAAAGAAGTTTGCTATGTTTTTTCAACACGTTTACGATAAGTCTCTCGCGCAGGCCAGCTATTTTATAGGCTGTCAAAAAGCGGGCGTAGCCCTGGTAATCGATGCCAAGCGCGATGTAGATACGTATCTGGAGATCGCCCGGCAGAACAACATGAAGATTACGCATGTAGCCGAAACGCACATCCATGCCGATTTTTTGT
>JBIIVI010000319.1:0-3744 GCA_044339555.1 Cyclobacteriaceae bacterium
TCACTTCAGTCTCTTGTTGAGCACAGCACATTCAGACACAATTGGGTCAATAACGGTTAAAGAAATAACGGTATGATTTGCTTTGGGTGTTTTAAAGAGAATGAATTGCCTGGTTATTGCAAGAAGTGCCTAAAAGAACTTTTTGATGGCGAAAAAGTCCATCATGTCTTGCCGTTTAACTCGCCAGTTAATGAAGAATCTACCCTGTACACCGACTTAACAACGAAAATGTCAATCTCCGGGGTGCAGGTAAAGTACTCGCTGAAGTTGGAAGGCAGAGAATTGAAACTAACAGACAAAGGCGGGCAATACATCTTGAAACCGGTGCCCGTGGGCCAGTTTAAAAATCTTGACCAAGCTCCGGCCAACGAGCATCTTACTATGCAGTTGGCAAAACAGTTTTTCAAAATCGCAGTTCCAGCAAACGCAATAGTTTTTTTTCAGGATGGCAATCCCGCCTACCTGGTCAGGCGTTTTGATGTTAAGTCCGATGGGTCAAAGTACCAGCAAGAGGACTTTGCCCAGATAGCCGGGGTCACAGAAGCTACGCACGGAAAGAATTACAAATATGATCTGTCATATGAAGAGATCGGTGCGTTGATGCAAAAGCACATACCCACGTATAAAGTGGAAGTAGAAAAGTTTTTTCGCCTGGTTCTATTCAACTACGTCTTCTCCAATGGCGATGCCCATGTAAAAAACTTCTCGGTCATACAATCAGAATCGGGCGACTATATTCTTACCCCAGCTTATGACCTGCTGTGTACACGCATTCATACTCCGAACGAGGCCGACATGGCGCTTACCCTTTTCAAAGGCAGGTTCTCGGCGGCTTATGATGCAGTTGGTTTTTATACAAATAATGATTTTGTCTCGTTCGGAAACGTACTTGGCATGAAAGAAAATCGTGTCACTAGAATTATTAACGAATTCAAGACTGATCATAATGACGTCCATTCTGTGATCCAAAAATCATTCTTAAACGAGGAGATGAAGACATTATACACTGAGCTCTGCGTTGATAGAATTAAACGATTAAAAATGGAATGGGGGAATGGGTTATAGCTTGAAAATCCCATTCAAACACCAGGTTACAGCCTGAAGTATCTTGGTTTCGGTGGGTAGTCCATTTTTGCTCAGCTCTCCTCTGCAAAATCGGGAAACGTCTTCTTCATTTCCTTATTGTCGATTTTGGGATAGGACGGGCGGCTGGCATCCAACTCCAGCATCACGAGTTTTTGGTTATTGATGATGGGCAGCAGCTTTTCGCGGTCGGACTCGAATTCCTTGGCCCGGCGGGCCGACTTGAGCGCATACTTGCGCGCAAAGTTGTCGCCTTCCACCTGTAGCTGATTCCGAATTTCTACGTTAATCTTTAACTTCTCCAGAATATCGGCCTTTGATTTACCGATCACCTCGGTGGCTTCCAACGTGCCGAGCGTCAGAACCGTGGTTCCACCAATTCCACTCACCACTTTACCCGGCTCGGTTTCCAGCACCACAGGCGAGAGGCCGGTGGCCGCACCCAACGAAGCGTTTATAATGGCCCGATGCTTTTTGCCGCGCTTTGCCTGCTTGTACATGCGGTTCAGCTTGTCGTGGTTCTCATCGAGCTGATCAATTAACGCTTTTGTTTGCACGAGCGTAGCGCGATACTTCTGGTACAGCAGTTGGTCTTTGAGCACCAGATTTTCCGAGTCCAAAACCTTGACGCGAATTCGTTTTTCGGTGCGGTTCGTTTCTTTATCGATGGCAAAAAAAATCAAATCCACCCAACGGCTTTTTTCCGCCTCGTCTGTAAACTCATAACCGGGCGACCACGAAAACTCAGCCTGCGTAACCCCCGTGGGTACGAAGGCGCCTTTATCGATGCGCGAGTCACTGGCCAGAAAATTCAGACTTGCCAGATCCTCATCGCCATTCGGGTCGCTGGCAAAAATCTTGATGATGAACCGATCGTCTTCCTTAAGGGTTATCGCAGTATCCGCAGGCACGAGTAGTAAATCGGGCGGTAAATCCTGTTGCGTTTGCGCGATCCGAAGCCGACCCGGTGTTTCGGCTTTGTCGGGCTGATCTTGTACCAGAAACTCAATCGTGAGGGGGTTGTTCTTCAAGCTATTGAACTGATTGCGCGAGGGCGTCCAGGTAAGCACACCTGCGGGCGAGAGCACCGCGCCTTCTGGTAATTTCGTTGGAATGGGCTTAATAGAAGTGGGGTCGTTATCCGGGTCGGAGATGTACTCTGGCGGAATCTGGAACCGATTGACGACCGATTGGCGTACATAGAATACCGGAAGCTCTTCAATGATAGGAGCGCGGTTGGTGTGGTTAACGGCAAAGGTTACGGGTTGCCGCACGCGCCTGCCATCGGCCCACTCGCCTTGAAAAATAATCGTGACTTCTTTTCGCTTTTCGAACCGATCTACCACCTCATGACTCGGGCTCCAAGAAAACAACCCCGCACTGTCGACCGACATCGCATAGCCATTCGTTCCCTCCAGCGAAAAACGTTTGATGCCGGGTTCACTGCCTGTTACCTTAAAAGACAACGTACCGCCTTCGGCCACCGTTTGCCAGCCCTCGCGGTCCGGAAACACCAGTTGCTGGGCTATTAAAAGCGGAGCCAAAGCAGCAACCCAAATGCAGGTAAGAAGCGTTTTTCTCATTCGGGCGCAAATTTATTTGATTTGCGCCCGGTTGGAAACAACTTTTCTACTTTCACCCCATGACCCGTTCCGCACGAATCAAAAAAGTCAAACAGACCAAAGACTACAACTTTTTTAACGAGGTCTATGAGGTGGTAAAGCTCATACCCCGCGGGCGCGTAACGAGCTATGGCGCCATCGCCAAGTATCTGGGCACAGGTATGAGTGCGCGGATGGTGGGTTGGGCGATGAATGCAGCCCATAGCGACAAAAAAGTGCCAGCACACCGGGTGGTAAACCGACTTGGCCTTCTAACAGGGAAACACCACTTCGAGACCCCTCGAACCATGCAAGAACGACTGGAAAAAGAGGGCATCCGGGTGAAAAAAGACCAAATTCGAGGGTTTTCTGAGGTGTTCTGGGACCCGGCAAAAGAGCTACTCTAGACCAGAAAAGGAACGCTGGCTTCCCAATTTTGGACGGATTTGACTTTGGCACGCATTTTTTCGTGCAAAATCCCGGATTTCTTACATCGCACAGCTTTGGTCTTTAGGGTTGGCATCCTAAAGCGAAAACCGAATGAGATCCGTCCTACTTTTGCTGCTGATCGCCACTGCCCTTCCCACAGCAAGCAGCCCCATGCAGCCCCAGCCTACAAAACTGGCCCAGGCGCACCTGTTTGAACTTCTTGTAGACAAGGCTCTAAAAGGTGCCCGCATTGCGGTGCACCATACAAATGGCGATGTGGTACTTGCTGAAAAACTGCGCAAGCGCAAAATCGTCATCGACTTCTCCGAAGTGCAGCGAGGCACCTACACCATTCAGCTGCGAAAAGGAACCCGGCATCAGGTCTATCTCTTCACCAAAGTATAACCCCGTCTATGTTGGCTTTAGAAGGTGGTTGGAAAGCAGGAGGCTATCGTACCGTGATAGCCTCCGCTTTGTTTTTGTTTTCATTTGCTGGCGCTGCACAAAGTAACAAGGCCATGTCGGTGATGGTGCTGTCTACCTCGCATGAGGTTTTCTATTTCAAAGTGGGTAAAGAAATGCTACAGGGTTCGGTGGAAGTGTATAACGATCAGCAACAGTTAGTGGGTCG
>JBIIVI010000320.1:0-3726 GCA_044339555.1 Cyclobacteriaceae bacterium
ATTGGCTGCGTGTTGATCGGGCCGGTTACGTTGCATAAACACGTGGGCCTTTCGCAGTACGTTCGTGTCTTAGGGATGCACCATGGCAGCGATGTGTTATCGCCACACCATCATCAACCGGTGGTGTCTGCGCCTGTAATTTTAGAAGAAGATGTTTTTGTGGGCACCGGAACGGTAATTATGGGCAAGAAAAACGGTGAACCTCTTGTGCTGGGCCGCTATTGCCGGATTGGTGCAAACGCTGTTGTCACCACCGATATTCCGCCTTACTCGGTGGCGGTGGGTAATCCTGCCCGTGTGGTGCGTGTGTGGGATTTTTCGCGCAACATGTGGGTGAAGCCAGCGGGGAAATAAATGCACCGTGTACGCTGGCTGCGTTCGTATTTTGCAAACTGCCGAAGTCTGTTGAGTAAATCGTGGTGGTGATTAATCCTGCGCTGTTCGCGCGTGGGATTTTTTGCGTAATGCTGTGTCGAGACGGGAGCTAATTAAAGGTATCATTTGCGCTACTTGCGCTCACATTTTACATACTGAAGAAACCCACCGGAGTAAGTTTTGGCGGTGGACAATTCTGGGCGTAGTGTTTGTGTGTGGGATTTTTTCACGGATCCTTTGGGTGAAGCCAACGGCCAATCAGCCACAAAATTTCCGCTACTCCTGTTCACGTTTCGCAGACTTCGAAAATCTGGGGAGTAAATCCGCGCTGTCGACAATGCTGAGCGTTTCGTTTGTGGACGGGATTTTTCACGCCACTTCGGGATGGAAGCAGCGGGTAATTAAACGCACAGTTTGCGCTGCTCGCGTTCGCTTTTTACAAATTGCGGAAATCTCCGGAGTAAATCAAAACCCCAAATAACGGTCAGTGCCATACCTTGAATCATCAGCTTTGGTTGCCGGTAATATTTGAGGCGGCTGAGTAAATAATAGCCTAACGTTTTCACGCCAATTTCCCAGTAGATGTTTTTCCAAGGGGAAGATGCACGCTTGCGCTGATAGGCTGCGCGGTTACGATAGAACAACCGAAATTCACTTTCCATGATTTTCATACGCTTGGCTACCTTCGCAACCGAATCTAAGCGCGGTGGATGATACACGCGCATCGCAGCCACAAAAGTGATTGCCCCCAGTTTTTCTATTCGCCAGGCGAGGTCAGCATCTTCGTTGTGTGGAAAGGGGAACTGCTCATCAAACCCATTGATCTGGAGCAGTGCCGCACGCGTAAATGCTGCATTGCACGTGGGCACGCTGCTATTGCCCTGCTCGTTATCAATTTGATGGGTGAGCGGTGTAATGTCTTGCCGGTCGGTGTACGTGCTACCCTGTAGCCCAACACAGTTTTCGGTCTGGAAGGTGGTGTGAATGACTTCCAACCAATCACGCTGTGGAATGCAGTCGTCATCGGTAAAGGCGATCACCCGGCCACGGGCGGCAGCAATGCCTTTGTTTCGGGCGGCAGCCGGGCCGGCATTGGCCTGGCTGAAAAAGCGGAACGCGGGCCAGCGGGTGGCAAGTTCGCGCAGGTAGCGCGCGGTGCCATCCGTTGAGCCATCGTCAACTACCAGCACTTCATATTGATGAGCGGGTAATGTTTGCTGTTGTAGTGCCTGAAGGCATTGCTTGAGCGAGTCCACCCGGTTGTAGGTGGGAACAATAACGGTTATTTCCATTGCCATTTCTTTATCAGGTTGTTTTCCGTTGCAGCGCGCAACTGCCGGAAGGTGTTCATGTATATCCGCGCCACTTCGCGCCAGGTATCGGCCAGCGCCAGGTTCGCTTCTTTTTTGAGAATATGGGTGACCCAAAAAATTCCAAACACTTCTGTGAGCACCATGGCTACGGGCGCGCCGGGTAATCCCCACGCGTGCATCAGCCCATAGCTTAACACGATGTTGATGGCACTGTTTACGAAAACCACCTGGGTGGCCAGGTGTGGTTTGCCCAGCGCGGTAACCAGGCTGCCAAAGGCCGTTCCGAATGGTGTGATGAGCGCAGCCACCATTACATACAGGGCGAGTAAGTAACCGGCCTCGCGATAGCTGGAACCGTAAAGGTGCTCCAGCAGGAAAGGTGAAAGCAAACTAACGAGTAGCGCTACGGGTAGTGTGAAGGCGATCAATTGCGCAAGTATCTGATGAAACAGGAGGCGTGCCTGCGGCAACTCCTGCTGATTCACCCGCGCGACCAGGCCGGGAAACAAGATTGACTGAATCGCTTGATTGGGTAGTAAAAACAATTGGGCAAAGCGCTGCGACACACCAAGCCAGGCGGCATGCTGAGTTGAGATCAACGCGGACGCATAAAAGAGGCTGATGCGCGAGGAAACAGCTGAGGTAGCTTCGCGCAACATGGCATACCCACCAAAGCGCAAGGTGTGATACACCTCGCTGCGGGAAATTTGCGCGCGAAGAATCAGTCCATAGGGAATGGCAGGTGCAGCGATAGCAATGCCTGCCACGCTGGCCGCACCGAGCGACACAATTAACATGGTGAGCGGGTGCTGGCCGTGCCAGATCCACAGGAACCCCGCCCATTGAACGAGCGCCACCAGCACATTGCTCCACGCAATGGTACGTAAGTTAAGATGAGCTCTCAGAAAAAATGTTTGCCACCGGAACCACGCGTTCGGAACGGAGTAGCAGCCATAGATAAGCAACAAAGGCTGAAGCGGTCCTTGCACAAACAATGCCACCGCTAACACGACCATATTGGCGATCATCTCAAAAGCAATCATCGCCAGAAAATTTGCCTTCACACCCGGGTGGCTGCCCGCTCCTTCATTTCCGGCCACGCGTTTTACAAGCGCGGGCTGAATCAACGCATCGCGCAAGCCGCTAACCAGGGCAAACACGGCTATAAACATGAACCACACGCCCATTTCGGAAGGAGAAAAAATACGGCTAAGCAAGATAATGCTGCCCAGCCCGGTGGCTAACTCGAGCCCGTTGTTCAGCAACGCCCAGCCACGTGTTTTAAACGAGATCATGAAGCCAATGCGGTTTTGTGTGTACCGTCAAGGGCAATGGCACGAAATAAAATCGCGATAAGCATCCAAAACAAAATACTCATCGGAAAAACTCCGATTACCTCCTGCCCCCACTCTACAATCAGCAATGGAGGAACTACGGCAATAATGCCGGTGGCTACCGCCTTCAAACCTAAATCCTGCACGTGCCTTGAATGACGGATGCCCTCCCAAATGATTTTTGCATACAGCCAGAGGAAAAACAGCAATCCCACCCACCCTAATTCTACCGCTACACGAATCAGACCTGAGTCGGGGGCGAACAACGCGAGGAACGTGCCGGGCGTAAACCGCTGGCCCCACACACCCGTAGAGCCAAGTCCACCGCCAATCGGGTGCGCCAGTATCCACGGAAAAATCATTTGCCGGTTGCGTGCCCGCGTTTGGTACGATTTATCTTCCGATGCTTTAAACACCGACTGGATGCGTTGGATATGGTAGTTATTACTCGGCATCGTGGCCAGTGCAAAAAAGGCAACAGCGGCCACCACAACCGATACGTACATGGCACGTGTCCGCGCCAGCAGCACCCACATCAGATAAAAAACCGGAATAATGATAAAGGCTGACCGGGTACCCGAGTACACCATCGCGATTAATGTGGTGCCGCCCACCACCAAAAGCAGGAGACGAACCCACACCTTGCGCATGGCAACCATCAGCGGCAGACAGAGCATCGAGATTACGCCCATCAAAATCCCGAA
>JBIIVI010000321.1:0-3725 GCA_044339555.1 Cyclobacteriaceae bacterium
CCTTGTTGAAGTTTTTTCTGGCTTTTGCCCGATCCGTCTTACGAAGGATAAAATTCAGCATGCAATCGCCGGGCTTGATGTCTACGCCCCAGATTTTTTTCATCGTCACGGCATGACCCGGTGAATAGCTCAGGTACTGATACTTTTTGTTCAACGAAAAAAGAATCAGATCATTTGGAAAATCGGCCCAGGCGTAGCTCGCGGAGTTGAGGGGCTGCTTTTCTTCGGGTTTCTTGGCGACAGGCGATTTCTTTTTCAAAAGAAGAATAAATTTAATGAGCCAACCTTATCTCAATCCCTTTGAAACCGTAATTTTGACACGCAAACCTAAACCTACTACCATGCTAAAAGAGTTTAAATCTTTCGCCATGCGTGGCAATGTTGTTGACCTCGCGATTGGTGTGATCATTGGCGCAGCCTTTGGAAAAATTGTTAGTTCACTGATTGATGATGTTATTACTCCGTTGTTACTAAAGCCAGCCCTAGACGCAGCCAATTTAACAAAGTTGGAAGAACTTACCATCTTCAATACCGTGAAGTATGGAACTTTCCTGTCGGCCATTCTTAACTTCATCATCGTGGCCTTTGTGCTCTTCTTGATCGTAAAGGGGGTGAACGCAGCCCAGAAGAAAGAAGATGCGAAGCCCGCCCCGCCTGCGCCTCCGCCAGCGGATATTCAGTTGCTGACAGAAATACGCGACCTTCTCAAAAAATAGTAAGTTTATCCCTGATGAGTTATCGGGGGTTTGTTTTTGGTTGCTGCTTGGTAGCCACCCAAGCCGGTGCCCAGGTGGGCTCGTGGACGATTCTTTCTGGCAAGTACTCCCTTTCCTCGCGATGGGCCGTGTTTGGCGAAGCTCAACTTCGCTCGACCAGCTTGTACAACAACTTTCACTATTACGAATACAAGGGCGGAGGCACTTTTCAGCTCGACAAGAATTTTTCGCTCTCGCTGGCGGGCGGGCAGTACAAAACCTATCGTACCGGTGGAAATTTTTTAGAGCCGGAAGTGAATGACGAATTCCGGTTGTGGCAACAAATCGCTGTAAGCGAGTACCTGGAGCGCGTGAAGATTGAACACCGTTATCGGTTGGAACAGCGCTGGACCAGCAATGGCTTTCGAACGCGTTATCGGTTTCGCGTGAACGCAATTGTGCCACTCAACAACAAGAAAATGCAACCCGGTACCTGGTACCTGTCTGCCTCGAATGAGATTTTTCTGATCGACCGGCCTACGTATTTTGAACGAAACCGATTTGCGGTGTTACTTGGGCGACAGCTCACCAGTCAAATCACCACTTACGTGGGTTACTTGTATCAATTTGATTACCGGGTGGACAATGAAACCGGCGTGCGCTTCTTTCAAGCGGGCATTCAGTTTGACATCAAACGCCATCAGTCGCGCGAGCATCTTCCTTCGGTGCAGGATTGATTAACTGTTGATAGCGTTTTTCGTTGGGTGTCCATTGAAACCACCCGAAAGCAAAAAAGCCGGTGATCAGCCAAATCGGCAAACCCACCAACGCTCGTTCCCAGGTAACGGGATTATCAAACAAAAAGTGGCCAAACGTAAGCGAGCCCACCCACGTGATGAGGCCAAACACCAACGATCCATAATAGAGGCTATACCTAAACCGGCCGAGTTGACTCTTCGGTGCCCAGAACTTTACAAACTTTTCTTCCTGCGGGTTCATTTCACAAATTGTTCAGCTACGATCAAATCTTTGTTTCCGGCCTGATACGTGTAGAAGCCGTTACTGGTCTTCACGCCCTTGTGGCCCGCCTGCACCATGTTTACCAACAGTGGGCACGGTGCGTATTTAGGATTTCCGAAACCTTCGTGCAGGACCCGCAGAATGGATAAACAAACATCTAATCCAATGAAGTCGGCCAATTGTAACGGGCCCATAGGATGAGCCATCCCCAGCTTCATCACAGTGTCAATTTCAGTTACACCTGCTACGCCTTCGTACAACGAGTAGATGGCTTCGTTGATCATGGGCATCAAAATCCGATTGGCAATAAACCCGGGATAGTCATTTACCTCTACAGGAACTTTTCCCAGTTTTCGGGATAGTTCCATCACGGTAGCCGTCACTTCATCGCTCGTGCGATAACCGCGGATCACCTCCACCAGTTTCATGACAGGTACGGGATTCATAAAATGCATGCCAATGACTTGTGAGGGATTTTTTGTAACCGCTGCGATCTGGGTGATGGAAATCGAAGACGTGTTGGTGGCCAGCAACGTGCCGGGCTTCGCCAGCGCATCAATGTCTCGAAAGATCTTCAACTTCAACTCCAGATTTTCGGTTGCGGCTTCAACGACTAAGTCGGCATCGCGCACGCCTTCGGCTAGGAGCGTGGTGGGGGTCAACAAGGCCAAAGCCTCTTTCTTCTGAACTTCCGTTAGCACGCCTTTCTCGACCTGGCGCCCTAGATTCTTTTCGATGGTGATGAGACCCCGCTTTAACGACTCTTCCGATACATCTATAAGCGAAACCCGATATCCATGCTGCGCAAATACATGCGCAATTCCGTTACCCATGGTTCCCGAACCGATCACAGCAATTTTGTTCATGAATCCGTATTTTGGGTGCCAAAGATAGAAAGTAGCCGGTGAAACAAACCAAGCCGATTCGATTATCCTCCCGCTGGCTGGGGCAGTGGCGGTACTTCACGATTGTGGTCTACTCGATTCTGATGCTTCTGATTATCGGTAACTTTTTGCGCGGTGCCACCAGCCTCGCCGAATGGCTGGAGGCAATAGGCATGTCGGGGTTATACATCTACTCTTTTGTTATCCTCTGGCGAATGTCAAACAAGCTCCAACGAATCAGTTTTGACGACCGGTTTGCCTACATCCAGTTGAAAGGCCAGGAGTTGTTGATTCCACTTGAAAATATCCGGGACGTAGAACTCAAAACCATGTTTGGCACATACGAAATAACGTTGTACACCCCTGAGCAACTAGGAGATAAGTTCTACTTTAAGGTTTCGTTGTTGTATCCTCTCAATCACAAGTCAAAAGAAACCCTCATCGACCGCTTTTGGGCGGCTATTGAAAGAGCCAAACGCAAGAAGCAGGACTTTCAACGAAATGCCCTGATGAGCTGACGTTAAGCTTGATAGGCGCGCTTTTCAGCTACGGGGGTTAAGTCGAGTTTCAGGATGTCTTTGGCCTCGTTACACAGCACGGCCTTGTTTTGATGGATTCCGATGGGGCCCTTCACCAGTTCGGGGTGGTGGAACAGAATTTCCAGAACGTCTTGTTCAGCGTACTGCCGCCCGCTGAACAACTCGGCATACGCTGGATGTCCACTGTTGATCAGGCCATCGGGCTCCATGCCTAGCCGGGTGCTTACTTCCTTCCAATACAAAGGCGTGATGGATTTGCTCAGGACATTAACCTCGTGAATGATGGGGTTGACCGATTGTGCCACCGCCAACGTTTTTCTGCCCAACTCGGTTTCCGGGTTGAACAGCAAATACAATTCGTGAAAGTTAAAAGAGGGTTTCATGGCAACTTGGATTTGTTTGAAAGGAAGGTACGCCTTCCAGCCAGCCGCCGCCATGACATTGATCATTCGATGAGCACTTCTTTGGCATATCCCATGGCATTGAAACGCACAGATAGGCGTTTAGCCATCTGTTTTTCCGCGCATTTGGGTGATCCGCTCAGCCAATAGTAAAAGAATTTCTGATTTCGTTTATAGAGCTCGTTT
>JBIIVI010000041.1:0-16997 GCA_044339555.1 Cyclobacteriaceae bacterium
AACTAAGTCTGATGAGCATACACGCCTGTCGAAGACTTACCTGGCGCTCTTTCAGGTAAGCTACAGCTTGTCGTTTGTCGTCAGGCGCTAAAGCTTTTTTTCGATGAGGTCTTTGAGGGCATCTCGTTGGATGCTCACATCGGCATACATCCGCTTAAGCTTGTTGTTCTCCTCTTCCAGCTCTTTGATGCGTTTCAACTGGTTTGCCTCAAGCCCTCCATACTTGGCTTTCCAGTTATAAAGTGTCGCAGTGCTTATCCCGTGCTCGCGGCAAAGATCGGCAGCGGACGTGCCGCCATCATACTGCTTCAATATTGACACAATCTGTGTCTCCGTAAATCGACTTTTTTTCATGGTTCCCTAAAGTTAAAATTCCTAGTTTTAAATTCTTCGCTTTTTAGGGAAGCTTACGGATGGACGTTAATCAAATGAAGCGGGTTAAGGAATTGGAATCGGAACTGACTCAATACAAAAAGATTATAGCGGAGCAAACGTTTCAGATTACCGTTCTGAAGGATATAATCGAAAAAAAGCTTTAGGGCCTGCCGAAAAGCGGGAGCTGGTAGCCCATGCGCAAGAGCAACACGGCATCAGTCTTCGCCAGGCCTGTAAGCTGATCAGAACACACCCGTCAGTAGTCCGCTATAAACCCAAACCGAGATGCGATGAGCCCCTACGTCAGCAACTGCGACAGTTGGCCGATTTACACACCCGTTGGGGCTTTTGGATGATGTATCATCGTCTACTAGCCATGGGATAGTGATGTGTTTCAAAAACCCTGCACGTCATATGTACAAACGTTATGCACAATGCCAGGGCTAGCATATATCATACTCATGCAGAGTTTAAATTAGCCAACTCGACCAGTAAGATTACCTACTCCGACATTATTCATTATCAATTTAGTTGGTATAACGGTGCAGCCATAGTTATGAAACTTAAGGATAATCAAGAATTTAAACTTCATGCAAATGCTTATTTCTATAACGCTGGCAGCTTTGTGACTTTTTGCAATGAATTTGAAAAGACAATTCAACAATTCAAAACAACAAACAATAAAGAGTTGACTCGAAAACCCTCATTACTTGAAAGTGTTTGGATGTTGATATTTTTAGTAATCATGACTGTTGGACTAATTATGGCATTAATATTCCCAATTTCCAGCGGACAAAATATTCCCCCGACACTGTACACCACGACAGCGATAGTAATTGCACTATGGATAGCATACTTTACTGCAAGGAGTAAGAGAAAAGAAGTTAATAATTAAGTGGAGACAAAGCGGCACTGTGCATAACAAAATGTTTGCGCAATGGTGGCGGGACGCCACTGCGCAAACACAAACGTTGGCGCCAAGCCGGTGACTAGAAAAAACCAAACGGTAAACTGACCAAAATTCATTAAATTGTGACAAACATTTAAAAACTATGTCAACGGTAGAATTGAGAAAGCGATTAATTGATAAAATTCAAACGACAAAGGATGATAGAATCCTTGAAGAAGCTTACAGACTTCTGGAAATTGAGACTGAAGACATTGAAATCTATAAATTAAATGACGACCAGAAAAAGGCTATTAGTGAAGCCAGACAACAGATAAAAAACAGACAATTTCTAACCGATGAGCAAGCTAATAAAGAGATTGACGAATGGTTAAACAAATAATTTGGTCTCAAAGAGCTCAAGACGACAGAAAGCAAATTTTGGAATACTGGAAGAACAGAAACAAATCCAACATCTACAGCAAAAAGCTGGACAAGAGATTCAGAGAAGCCCTGCATATCATTCGGGACTATCCACAGATCGGCAAACAGACAGACGACCAAAAAGCGAGAATTAAAATAGTAAAGGACTATTTTTTAATATACGAAGAGACCGCTGACTCAATAATTCTCCTGACAATTTGGGACAGCAGACAAGACCCGAACAAATTAGAAAAGATTTTAAAGTGACCGGCCAGGCGCCAACACCGGGTTTGTTTAATGGCGGGCGACACAGTCGCCCGTAGTGTCAATATGTTTACTACATTCGTGTATGCGGACAAATCCGTTGGATTTATCCGCCACTAAACAAACCCAAAACGTAGCATGCCAGGCGCAAAAAAGTCCCGCGGATAGTGACGACCCAGATGACAACGTTTGTTTTACGCACAAATCTTGGACGAGTTAGAACAACGACTTTTTAGGATACACTGCAACGTTGACCCAGTGCAGAAATAGAAATCGCGCGAAGCGCGAATTTTTTTTGCGGCTTGACAAAGGGAATTTAAGAAAATCGAAAACAAGAATTTTTTTTCCGTTTACGCGGACAACTCGGTGCCGCTGGACAAGTTTGCACCCCGCGGAGAGCTTGGACGAGTCAGTTAGCGGGGCGACTACGGACTGCCGACAGCGTGGCCTGAGTGGAGTGGGATAGCGCGTACGTTTACGGGGGCCGCCCCACCATTAACATAAATTCTCGCCTATCTTCGATTTTGTGAAGAGTTTCCCGTTATTTTGAAAATTGTATGCTTAAGATCGATAGCCATACGCACATTCTTCCTAAGAAGATGCCGAACTGGACAGAGAAGTTTGGTTATGGGGATTTTATTTACCTACAGCATCATAAAAAAGGGTTCGCCAAAATGATGCGGGGCAACCAATTCTTTCGTGAGATCAAAGAAAACTGCTGGGACGCGTCCGTGCGCATCGATGAATACGCGCACTTCCAAACGCAGATCCAAGTGGTGTGCACCATTCCTGTGATGTTTAGTTATTGGTCTAAATCCATCGACTGCCTTTCGCTCAGCAAATACCTAAACGATCATCTTGCAGAGTTGGCGGAGGAGCACCCTCAACACTATGTTGGTTTAGGCACGCTTCCTATGCAAGACACGGAGTTGGCCGTAAAGGAGCTGGAACGTTGCCAGCGTATGGGGCTGAAGGGCATTCAGATTGGCTCGAACATTAACGATGAAAACCTGAACGAAGAGCGATTTTTTCCGGTGTTTGAAGCCGCTCAGCAACTAGAAATGGCCGTGTTGGTTCATCCTTGGGAGATGATGGGTGAGAAGAAAATGCAGCGCTATTGGCTGCCATGGCTGGTGGGCATGCCGGCCGAAACATCGCGGGCCATTTGCTCTATGATTTTTGGTGGCGTTTTTGAACGATTGCCCGATTTGAAAGTCATGTTCGCCCATGCAGGCGGCTCGTTTCTGCCTACCTTGGGTCGCATTCAACATGGCTATGACTGTAGGCCTGACCTGGTGGCCATTGACAACCGCGTACCACCCAAAAACTATTTGGGGCGATTCTGGATCGATAGCGTTACACATGATTCCTTAATGCTGGAGTATCTGTTGAAAATGCTGCCCGCTAATCGCATTGCGCTTGGCTCCGACTATCCGTTCCCATTAGGCGACCTGGAAATTGGCAGGTTTATTGAAGAGATGAATTTGCCCATCGGCACGCTGGAAGCCATTTTTCATGGCGCGGCACTGGAGTGGTTGGGGATGACAATTCAGGATTTTGCGATTAAACCGGAACGGGAACGAGTAGTGTGAAGGCTTTTTTTTGGATAGTTGGATGCCTCTTGGCCGTAGCGGTCTGGGCGCAAGATGAGGACGCACAACGCGAAAAGCTACAACAGCTACGCGAGCAGCAAGAACAAACGCGGCAGATGGAAGTGCGCAGAGAGTTTGATGCAGCCAAAGCCCTTACCGAAGCACAGCAATATGCTGATGCAGACGAAAAGTATCGTTTTGTGCTCGCCAACATACGCAGTGTGCCATCTGACCTCGCCTTCTTTTTCGGCAAAAACTCCTACCACCTCCAGCAGTATCGCCAAAGCATCGATTGGCTAAACAAATACGTTCAACTCAAGGGCACCTCCGGGCAATACTTTCAGGATGCATCCGACATTCTGAAACTGGCAGAGTCCGCCCTTGTTCAAACGCGAAAAGAGGAAAGTAAAGTTGCCAACGAAATTCTATCGACCAGTTACGACATCGACTGTGGGCCGTCTGGCAAAGTAACTTGCCCGGTTTGCAATGGCCAGACGGTTATTATAAAAGCCACGCATCTGGGCACTACCTACCGCGCTTGCGGGTACTGCAATCAAACCGGAACGCTCTCGTGCAGCGATTACAACAAACTAGTACGGGGGGAGCTAAAGCCAAAAAATTAAAAGTCTTATCTTTGTAGCCGATCGATTAACCTGCTATTAATCATCGTACCATGGTCCTTTATAACCGAATTAACGGTCGACAACTCAAGGAGTTTGTTCGCACCCATGCCCAAGAGCGAACCACGATTTCATTCTACAAGTACCAATCAGTTCCCGATCCGCACGAATTTCGGGACGAACTTTATCGCCAATTCAATTTACTGGAAGTGTGGGGCCGGATTTATGTGGCACACGAGGGTATTAACGCGCAGGTATCTGTCCCATCGAAGAATCTTGCAAGTTTCCGACAGGCACTCGATACATTTGAATGGCTTCGGAACGTTCGGCTGAACCTGGCCGTGGCAGACGATGGGAAGTCGTTTTTTAAGCTAAAAATTCTGGTTCGTAAAAAAATTGTGGCCGATGGTTTAGACGATTCTAGTTTTGATGTGACCCAATGTGGCGTGCACGTAGATGCTGTTGAGTTTAACCGCCTGGCAGACGACCCCAACACGGTGGTTGTTGATATGCGTAATCATTACGAAAGTGAAGTAGGCCATTTTAAGAATGCCATCCTACCCAATGTAGATTCCTTTCGCGAAGAACTACAAGTGGTGGAGGATTTGATGAACGTGCACCAGGACAAAAACCTGCTGATGTATTGCACCGGTGGTATTCGATGCGAGAAAGCAAGTGCATGGATGAAGCATCGTGGGTTTAAAAACGTGTTTCAACTGGAGGGTGGCATCATTCACTACACACGGCAAGTGAACGAACAAGGAATCGAAAACAAGTTCATTGGAAAAAACTTTGTGTTTGACGAGCGCCTGGGCGAACGGATTACGCCCGATGTAATCGCCACTTGCCACCAGTGTGGTGTACCTTGCGATGACCACACCAACTGCAAGAACGAAGGCTGCCATTTGCTATTTATTCAGTGCCCAGCCTGTGCCGATAAATTTGCAGGCTGTTGCTCAGCGGATTGCCAGCACATTACTACGTTGCCCATGGACGAGCAACGTGCCTTGCGCAAAGGAGTAAACAAAGGGCGTCAGGTATTCAAAAAAGGACGCGGCAAAGAGCGATTGGCTAAAACAAGCGCACCCGCTCAATGATCTCGCGGGTTACGTTATAAAATTCTTTATGGATGTTAAAGGGGGGTTCGCCCTGTAGTTCTTTGATGCGATAGCTACCATCCTCGCGCATCGTATATGCATTTACATTATCAACGAGGTTATAACGAAGTATGTTGGTCGCCTGCTTTTTCAACGTATCATCTTCCAGCGAAAAAAGCGACTCAATTCTGCGATCGAAGCTGCGTACCATCGCATCCGCACTGCCCATATAGACTTTCGGATGCCCGGCATTGTGAAAGTAATAGATGCGCGAGTGCTCCAGATATTCCCCTACAATCGAGATCACTTCAATATTCTCACTAAGGTCCTTTCGTCCTGGCCGTAAGCAGCAGATACCGCGCACGATTAGTTTAATTGGCACACCGGCTTGCGATGCCTCGTAAAGCACGTCAATAAACTCTTTATCCTGCAACGAATTAAACTTGATCACCACTCCTGCCGGCAGCCCCTGCTGTGCATTTTGCGCCTCCCGCTTGATCAGGTTAATGAGTTGGATGCGCATATCGCGCGGTGACGTAATTAAGTTTTGGTAAGAAGCCGGCTGGGAATGGCCTGTGATGACGTTAAAGAAATCCGAAACATCGTTGGCATAGGCTTCGCTGGTGGTTAAAAGGCCTACATCGGTGTAAAACCGCGAGGTGACTTCGTTGTAGTTTCCACTCGCTAAATGTACGTAGCGGAATACCTGATCGTCCTCTTCTTTGCGAACGATTAGCATCAACTTGGTATGTGTCTTCAGTGAACTTACCCCGTAAATCACAAAGCAACCCGCTTTTTGGAGCCTTTGAGCCTCCCGCAGATTATTCTCCTCATCGAAACGTGCTTTTACCTCGAACAACACGGATACATGCTTGCCGCTCTCGGCCGCCTTCAGTAGCGCAGCGGTAATCCGGCTGTCTTTAGCCACTCGGTAAATCGTTATCTTGATTGACAGCACTTTTGGATCTTCGGCCGCCTTTTCCAGCAACTCCAGCACGGGCTCCATCGAGTCGTATGGATGATGCAGCAGGATATCAGTTTCTTTGAGCACTGCGAACAAATCGCGATTCCCCTCTTCTGGGAACAAAATGGGCTTACGCGGAGGGCGTAGAGACGCACGCTTATCGCGGAAGTTTTTGTGGCCGATGACTTGATTGAGCCCCGTGAAATCCAGCAAGCTACCGGGCGGCACGTGCATGATGTTGAGGTCGTCAATATCCCACTGAATTTTCAAGAGTCGCAAAATCCACGGATCGTGTTCACCAAAAACGTCCAGGCGAACTACGCGGCCCGTTCGGCGGGTCTGAAGTTTACGCTTGAGCTCTTCGAGAAAATTCGTTTCGATATCTTCGCTTTCTTCCAGTGTGAAGTCGCCATTTCGGTTGATTCGAAATAAGGTAATGCTGGCAATCTCGATGTTCCTGAAAAGCTGCCCCATGTGGTAGCGGATGATGTCCTCCACGGCCACAAACCAAATGGCTCCATCTGCCTGCGGCAATTCCAAAAAGCGGGGAATATTACTAGGAATCTGAATGAATGAGGCCTTAGGTTGGCTTACCCCGTCCACCATCGTTTGGGTAACCACTCCAAAGAGCAGGCGGTTGTTCTTCAGCACCGGAAAAGCGTGGTACGAATCAAACAACATGGGGGTGAGCATCGGGTAAACCGTACGGCTGAAGTACAAATCCGTTCTATGCTGATCTTCGGGTGATAAATCATGGTAAGCCGCCAAACGGAAACCATTCCTTTCAAACTGGGGCTTTAACTTCTTGAGATAATAGTCGTGCGACTCGTGGATGAATTTCCTGATCTCATTGAAGAGTAGAAATCGAAACGGCTCTTCACGGAGGCCACTGTAGTCGAACCGCTGTTTTCCGTAATCGAGGTAGTTGTACAAACTGCCCACCCGAATGGTGCAGAACTCGTCCAGGTTCGAAGACGTGATCGCCAGGAACCGGAGGCGGTCGAAAATCGTGCGGTCGATGTGTTTGGCCTGATCGAGCACACGGTAGTTGAATTTGAGCCAACTGAGGTCGCGGCTTACGTAGTTGCTGCTATGAATTTCCTGCTGGAGTTGCTCCAGCGAGTAATTCACTTCCTCTCGTTCGATCGCCTCGTCCATGTCCACGGTATAACAGTTTAAATGTCTACTCTCGCGTATTTGGCATTCTGCTCAATAAACTCCCTGCGGGGAGCGACTTCATCACCCATCAACATCGAAAAGAGCCGATCGGCTTCTGCGGCTGACTCGATGCTTACCAGTTTCAAAGTTCTGCGGTCCGGATCCATGGTGGTGCTCCACAATTGCTCGGGGTTCATTTCACCCAAACCTTTATATCGCTGCACGTTTACGCTGTCTTCCTTGCCATCCTTAGCTAATTCTTTCACCACTACATCGCGCTGCTCTTCGTTCCAGCAATACCGCTCTTCCTTGCCGCGTTTTACCAAATACAAGGGGGGCAATGCGATGTAGATATATCCTTGCTCGATCAGCTCGCGCATGTAACGGAAGAAGAACGTGAGGATCAGCGTACGAATATGACTGCCGTCTACATCCGCATCCGTCATGATGATTACTTTGTGATAGCGAAGCTTGGTGATGTTAAGTGCCTTCTCATCATCGGCCACGCCAAAGCTTACCCCCAGCGCAGTAATCATGTTCTTGATTTCTTCGTTCTCGTAGATCTTGTGCTCTTGCGCCTTCTCTACGTTCAGGATTTTGCCTCGTAGCGGCAAAATGGCTTGAAAGGTCCGGTCTCGGCCCTGCTTAGCAGATCCGCCGGCAGAGTCACCCTCCACGAGATACAACTCGGAAACTCCCGGGTCGGAACTGGAACAATCCGCGAGTTTACCGGGCAGCCCTGTGCCGGACAACACGTTTTTGCGTTGTACCATTTCACGGGCTTTCCGTGCAGCAATCCGAGCTTGTGCCGCCAGGATTACTTTGTTTACGATCATCTTGGCATCGCGCGGATTCTCCTCCAAATAGTTTTGAAGTGCCTCCCCTACGGCTGTATCCACCGCGCCCATCGCTTCGCTGTTACCAAGTTTTGTTTTGGTTTGTCCTTCGAATTGGGGTTCGGCTACTTTCACCGAGATCACAGCCGTAAGTCCCTCCCGGAAATCATCGCCACTTATTTCTATTTTGGCCCTCTCCAAAAGCCCCGACTTGTCGGCATACGTTTTTAATGTGCGGGTAAGTGCTCTGCGAAAGCCAGCAACGTGGGTTCCACCCTCGTGTGTATTGATGTTATTTACATACGACACCAGATTTTCGCTGAATGACGTGTTGTAACTCAGCGCGACCTCTACCGGAATTTCACTCTTTAAATTTTCGATGTAAATAACATGGGGCACCAGCTTTTCGCGAGTGGCATCAATGTACTCCACAAACTCGCGTAAGCCGCCTTCAGAAAAAAACTGGGCAGTACGGGCTTTTCCGTTTTCGTCTTTGTCGCGATTGTCGCGGAGATTTAATTTGATCTTGGGATTGAGGAAAGCTAATTCGCGCAGGCGAGAAGACACCGTTTCGTAGTTATACTCAGAAACCTGAAAGATCTCTGTGTCTGGAAGAAAACGTACGGTGGTACCCCTGCGATCCGACTCACCCGCCACACGTACCGGATACTGCGGCACTCCACGGTGGTACTCTTGCTCGAAGATTTTGCCTTCGCGATAAACAGTTGCTTTTAACACCGAAGAGAGCGCGTTTACACACGAAACCCCAACTCCGTGCAAGCCACCCGAAACTTTGTAGGTGTTCTTATCGAACTTACCGCCTGCGTGGAGAACCGTCATGACCACTTCGAGCGCTGAACGTTTCTCCTTCTCGTGCATATCGGTTGGAATACCGCGGCCGTTGTCCTCCACTGTAATCGAATTATCTTCATTAATGGTGACGAAGATTTCATCGCAATAACCTGCGAGCGACTCATCAATTGAATTATCTACTACTTCCCAAACCAGGTGGTGGAGACCTTTTACACCTACGTCGCCAATGTACATGGCCGGACGTTTGCGCACCGCCTCTAAACCTTCTAAAACCTGAATATTGCTGGCCGAATAACTAGTTGCCGAAGCGGCTTTTATTTCACTCATAAGGGGGTTTTACAAACCGTCAAAAATAATGCTTTTGCCGCCCTTTTCCGCACCACTTTCGCAAAAAACAGCCTTAAAAAAGTGGCTGATTGTCATGCTTTTATGCGATCTTTATACGAGGCAACTAAGCTCTTCGTTAAAGACCTAAAAATCGCTCGTTATGATCCGAATTTTGCTTCCACTTGCTATTCTGGTGATTGCTCACCTTAATGTTCATGGTCAACCCTTTACTGACCCAAAATCGGGCTCCACTCGCTCGGTTTTCCGATCGAAGAACGACAGTATAACCTTGGCGGAATTGGAGCAGCGGTTTTTGAGTATCAAACCCGATCCTACCAATCGGACCGGAACAGATAGTCTGGTTCAGCAATTGTTACAGGCACGCGCCCAGGCGATTGTAGGAACCAAAACATTGTACCAAAGTCGCTATCCCCTCCTTTCCGAAGCGCGAAAAATGCCGGTTGACAGTGTAAAGGCTCTCAGTCTTGTCGGAGGATCCCTGCCAAAGGACCTTGCAACATTCAGGAACCTGGAGGTGATTGAACTCATGAACACTCCGGTTCGAAAACTGGCGGCATTGCGTAAAGTGAAGCATTTGAAAACGCTGTATCTCCTTAACCCCACTGCCTCAAAACCGCTGCGCATCTCAAAAAAACTGGGAGTCGAGAATTTACTTATTCAGGGGGCGAACCCGGCCTTTGTGCCCGCACAGTTTGCCAATCCCCACCTGCAACGCCTCCATCTCGCCCAAAACGGACTTGTACGCATGCCAGATGTAAGCAAAGCCAGTCGCCTCGAGGTTCTTGTTTTGCGAAACAACCGCATCGAAAAACTGGAAAGCTACCGCGGCAACAGCCATCTGAAAGAGCTCGAATTGCAGGTGAATCAATTGAAGGAAGTTCCAGCAGCCGTGGCCAATTTTAGTGGACTCAAGAAATTGGTTTTCAGTGGCAACCAAATCAGCGAAGTCTCGCCTGCCTTGGGTACACTCAAAAATCTGGAGCAATTGGCATTCTACCGCAACCGGCTCGCGGCTATTCCACCATCACTTTATGAACTTTCTAGTCTGCGAGTACTGGACTTGTATTACAACCAGATCAAACGCATAGACGATTCCATGGCGCGCTGGAATAACATGGAGGTTCTGTATCTATCGCATAATCAACTTATCAACCTGCCTGAAGCAGTGGGGCAACTCACGCAACTCAAGGAGTTATACGTACACAACAACCTACTAAGTGTGCTCCCCGGCAACCTGGCGCAACTTACCAATCTGACGGTGCTGCGCATTAACAACAACCTACTTAGCGCCCTGCCCGATAAGTTTGAGTCCCTGCAACTGCTCGACTACCTGGACGTGTCGCATAACCAGTTTACCTATCTGCCTTTGTTCATTGGGCATTACCCCAACCTGGAACTGCTCACGCTCTCCGGCAACCCGTTAGAACGCGATAATCGCGACCAATGGCAACCACTTGCTACCCAACTCCGCAACCAGGGCGTGGTTGTAAATCTGGAATCTGACAATACTAAATCCTCCGATCCTTCACAATAGCAGTTCGCTACGCGCGAACCACCTTCTTTGCAGCCGGGGTGCGCTTTGTGTTACTCCTCTTGCGAGTGGGTGCTGGTTTTTCTGCTTCTGCTTCACCTAGTAACTGCACGCGGGCTTTCTGAAGCGCCACTTTCTGAGCTTCCGAAACCGTGGGGTACGAAAGGTCGAGCTCTTCAAACTTGCGGTAGATGATCGATGCAATGGCCAGGCGAGCGAACCATTTGTCATCCGCCGGGACGATAAACCAGGGCGCGTGCTCGGTGGACGTGGCACTGATGGCTTCGCTATAGGCTTGCTGATAGTCGTCCCAGAATCCACGCTCTTTCAAATCCGATAACGAGAACTTCCAGTTTTTCGACAAGTCTTCGATCCGCTCCAGAAAGCGCTTCTTCTGCTCTTTCTTCGAAACATGCAGAAAAAACTTCATGATGATGGTGCCATTGTCCGTCAGGTTCTTCTCAAACCTGCGGATTTGCTTGAAGCGGCTCTCCCAGAACTTGTCATCAATCTTTTTCACCGAATCTATTCCTGGAATATTCTCATTTAGAATCCATTCGGGGTGTACCCGCGTTACAAGCACGTTCTCGTAGTGCGAGCGGTTATGGATGGCAATTTCACCCCTTGCAGGCAGCGCTTGTGCGTGGCGCCAGAAGTAATCGTGATCCAATTCGTGGGAGTTAGGCGCTTTAAAACTATACACCTTTACCCCCAGCGGATTGAATCCGGACATGATGTGCTTTACTGCTCCATCCTTGCCAGCGGCATCCATGGCTTGAAAAATAATCAGCACGCTGTACTGGTTATGAGCATACAGTTTATCCTGAATCTCAGCCAGGTGTTTACGACCCATTTCCAGTAGCTTGGTGGCGTCTTCTTTATTCAGGGTCTTACCTTCGTATTTGGTAGAAAAGTCCTTGAGTTTGATCTTCTTGTTTGACTTTACTTGTAACTTTTTTATTTGAATCAGTTTTTCATCGGTTAACATAAAATTGGATGTTTTAGTGGATGACGATGCTAAATGTAAGCACCTCAACAACAAAAGCAACTGATTTTTGTCAGTTCGGCCCGTTACCGGGATGGAAAAAGAGTCTGGCAAATCCAAAAAATTTCAGTACATTCACCATCATTCACACAAATCCCCGTTCGTTTGAAATACTTGCTGCTCAGTTGCTGCCTCATCGGATCGTTGGTTACTTTCGTGGGGGCTCAGGACAAAGAAAAAGATGCCATTAAAAAGGTGATCGAAACAGAAACCGCCTCGTTCTTAAACGTCAACAAAGGGGCTTGGGAAAGCACTTGGCTGAATGCGCCTTACGCGTATTGGTCGTATTCAGATTCTACCGGCACCACCTTCGTAGAAGGCTTTAAGGAGATCACGAAATTCTTTGAGGAGTACTTTAAGACACAGACAGCGAGCCGCACGATTGATGTTGCCAAACCAACGGATGGCGACATTAAGATTGAGCGCGACTGGAAAGAAATCCGGGTTTATGGCAACGGGGCATTTACGCGCCATACCCAGCGGGTTTCTAACCGGAAAATCAATATGGACGAAACCTCCCACATCCGGGTGCTGGAAAAGAAAGATGGCCAGTGGAAGATTGTGTGCGTAGGGGTAATCGCCTCCTACCCCAAAGATTAATACTGCCCGGTGCGCAGCATCACGAGCGTGCAGGCTTCCATTACTTCGATGCCTGCAGCCTCCGCCATGCGTTGAAATTCCGGATTCTCAGTACCAGGATTGAAGATGACTCGCTCCGGGCGTAGTGTTAACACATAGTCGCACCATTCGGGCTGGTGCTGCGGGCCAATGTAGAGTGTAACGGTATGCGTGCCCGTTACCTCGGGACGGTTGGTGAGGTTCAGAATAGGCTGCCCAAAAACAACTCCCTTTTTTATGCCAATCGGTACAAATTCATGCCCATAATTCAGGAGCATCTCAGCAGCGAAGTAAGCATAGCGAGTGGGATTAGTAGTGGCTCCGATAATGACCGTTTTTTTACTCATGCCTACTGGTTTGAATGGAATACTTGGCCGCCACGGCCTCGGCACAACGTTCGCCATCCATCGCTGCCGAAACAATACCGCCCGCATAACCGGCCCCTTCTCCACACGGAAACAGACGTTTGATTTGCAGGTGCTCCAGCGTGGCTGGATCGCGAGGGATCTTTACCGGTGAGGATGAGCGACTTTCTACCCCTACCAATTGGGCTTCGTTGGTGAGGTAGCCTTTCATCTTTTTTCCGAAGGCCAGGAACCCCTGCCGAAGCGCGTCCGACAGAAAAGGCGGCAGCACCTCGCGTAGGTCTGTCGATTGAAGCCCTGGTTGGTAAGAGGTATCCAGCAGCGACCCAGACACGCGCTTCTCAACAAAATCCACCAGCCGCTGAGCCGGTGCCACTTGCGTGCCACCCCCGGCCTGGCACGCGCGCTGCTCAATGGCGGCCTGGAATTGCATGCCACTCAGCGCACCCCACTTCTCGTAGGGACGATAGTCGCTTAGCTCTACGGCTACCACGATTCCAGAATTTGCAAACCGCGAGTCTCGGCGGGAAGGACTCATGCCGTTTACCACAATCTCGCCCGGAGCCGTGGCAGCCGGAACGATGAAGCCACCGGGGCACATACAAAATGAAAACACGCCTCGTTCAGCGCCTGCTACATGCGCCTGATGCACCAGCGCGTAGGACGAAGCCGGTAAGTGCGGGCCACGGTTTATCTCACAATGATATTGGATTTGATCGATTGTAGCCTGCGCATGTTCCACCCGCACACCCAACGCAAATGGCTTGGCTTCGATGTGGATCCTCTTGCTTTGGAGTAACTGAAAAATGTCGCGGGCGGAGTGCCCGGTGGCCAGAATCACGGCTTCCGCAGTTAGTACTTCGCCGGATAGGAGCTGCACGCCTTTTACTTCGCCAAACTTGACCAGCAGGTCGACTACCTTGGTGTGGAAATGGACTTCTCCGCCCCCCTCCAAAATAGTTTGCCGCAGTGCCATTACCAATTGCGGCAACTTATTCGTACCGATGTGCGGGTGGGCATCGTAGAGTATCTCTTCGGTGGCTCCGTGAGCCACCAGAACTTCTAAAATTCGTTTTACATCACCCCGTTTTTTAGAACGGGTGTAGAGTTTCCCATCCGAATAAGTACCCGCCCCGCCTTCGCCAAAACAATAATTCGATTCGGGATTGACGGTTTGATGTTTGTTGATGGCTGCCAGATCGCGTCTGCGCTCCTGCACGTTGCCGCCCCGGTCTAACACAATCGGTTTTAAACCGAGCTCCATCAGCCGCAAGGCAGCAAACAAGCCGGCCGGACCTGCACCCACTACCAACACGCGCGGTGCATCTTGTACTGATCGCAATGGGCGGTGGTATGTAATCAGTGGCGGCACCTCTGGCTTGCGGAAAGTCGCCACCTGAAACTTCACAAGGATTTTTTTCCCCCGGGCATCGATGGAGCGTTTCAAGGCGCGCACCTGCCATTGCTCAGGTGTGAGGTTCAACTCGCGGGCCAGCGCCTGCTGCATGACCACCGGATCAAATGATTCTTCGGGTGGGAGTATGACTTCTTTTACGGGCGTCATGAAACGTAGTGATCCTTCGCCGCGGAATTAATGCCGGCCATCAAATGAAAATGAGTATCCGAAATTAAGTCCAAACCGGAGTGAATGCGAAAAGGGGTCTCTGTTGATCGAAGAAAAGTATTCCGAAAAAATTGGTTCAACATCAAATCTGCGATAGCCGATCGAATAACCGCCAAACGCATCGATGGTAAATCCATCGCCATCGTTTTTCTGCATCAAACGTACGCCCAGAAGAATTCCGTACTCGGCTTGTTGCTGCGAGGCACTCGCAATGATCTGCCGACTGGGCGACTGACCCAGGAAATCCGTTTTGTTAAAGTGCGAGATGTTGGTGAACCGAATCTCATGCGCAAAATACCACATGCCGGCCCGCAACGGGTTGTAGAATTTTTGCCGAACGGAAAAGCCATAGCCGCGCGTAAAAATGCGATCCTGCGGAATCTGTGTGTCGGCCGAAAAGAAGGGATCACGCAGGCCCTCAAATCCAAACTCATGGCCGAGGCGTTCTTCGTTGTAAAACTCGACTCCCAACGGCATTTGCCCAATAAACATGGCCATTGGATTTAAGCCCACAATTACACTTTGGTACTCTGGAGTTCGTGGTTGGAAGTACGTGAAGCCCTTGCGTACGGCGCGTTTAGAAGATGTGCTGGTGGGTTTGGTGGCTGTCTGTTGGCGAGCGAGAATGTTAATCTGGTTGGCGATAGCCTCGTTTTGCACAACCGGCTTGTAATAGCCCGCCAATGTGCCGTCTTGCTCGAACAACTCCCACGTGCCAACACGTTGCGCATCCTCCATGGCCCCCTTTGTTTGCACAGCGCCGGACGGATAGTAGCCCGTGTAGGTGCCTTTTCCTTCGGTGTATAAGCACTCGCCTTCCTTCGAACCGTCTGGCCTAAAAAACTGCCAGGCACCTTCGCGCTTCCCTTCCCGAATCGTTCCTTTCACCTTTAGTTTCCGATCGGTATAGAACTCTTTGTATTCCCCGGTGCCACGTTCGTACATCGTTTCGCTGCTCACCGAACCATCGCGATTGAATGTTGACCAGTAACCGTTTTTCTGACCCCCGGCAAAAATGCCGCTGGAACTGATCACGCCCTCTTCGAAATAGTAGATCCATTTCCCGGAAGGCTGGTCGTTTTCGTATTGCCCTTCGTAGGCCAACTTCCCGGAAGGAAAATAAAATTTCCAGGGGCCGGTGCGCTTTCCGTTGGTGTAGCCGCCCTCGCTTTGCAGTGTGCCATCCTCGGCAAAAAATCGCCAGTGTCCTACATTGCGATTGGCCAGACGCGGTCCCTCCCCAAAAACCTTACCCGAATGGAAGTACTCTGTAAACCTGCCATAGTCATCTGTGTATTCGATATCGCCTTTTTTGGTTCCGTCTTCAAAGTACGATTGCCAGAGCCCCGACCGTTTGTTGTTCAGGTAACTGCCCTTCTCCCTTAGCTCGCCACTTTCGTAGTAAATTTTCCATTCGCCCTCTTTGTTCTTGCCATTGATGGTGCCCTCCATACTTTTTTGGCCGTTCTCAAAAAAGTATTCCCAAAGGCCATAGTTGGAGTTCTGACGCAACACACCTTTCATTTTCAAGTTGCCGCTTTCAAAAAAAAACTCCCAAATGCCGGTGGTTTCGTTGTTCACGAACTGGCCCTTGGATTCGATCGTGCCGTTTAGAAAATAGGAAATGTAGCGGCCGTGTAAGATGTTTCGAACCGTGTCTTTCACCTGATATATTTCTTTCAGGTTCCGATGTTCCGGATCGTGATAGGTTTGGCGGGTAAAGAGCTGTGCGCTGGCCAAATGGCCGACCAATAGCAGCAGCCCTACCAAAAAAAAACCGCGTTTTACCATCCGGTAAAGGTAAAAAGAAAACTAACGGGGCCCCTGTAGAGCTTTTGTAATAGCCGCCTTGCCCCACTCCTCTTGCTCCTGCTCGTTCCACAGTTCTGGGAAGAACATGATCTTTTGAAATCGCGGTGGCAAGTACTTCTGCCAGTTGGTGCCGCCCGTAGCTTTAATGTCCTCCGGAGACTTTTGAAGATAGCGGCCCGCAGCCTTCAGGTGTGCCAATGGCCAGAACACGTTCGCTAACTGATCGAACTGACGTAACAAATCGATTACCTGCGCATGGCTCGCAAAATGCTTCAAGTACCACTTTCGAAGGTTGGTTTCCCGTAAGGCCAGCCCCTTTTCTTTGAACAGCTTCATGTACTTGCTCTCAAATTGCTGGAGGGTTAGGGTTTTCTTCCCGGTAGCCAGTTCGGTAGCACCACTTCGCCAATACAGATTCTCTAACTGCACCTCCAGGTCGCTGTACTCCTGTAGCGCGGGTCGTGCTTGGGCGCTCACCAAGTTGATCATATCTGTAGACACAATTTCGATCAGGCGGTATTGGGCCGATTGAAATCCGCTGGAAGGCAGCAGTGCCATTCTGAATTTCAGGAACTGCTCTTTGTCCAAGCCATCCACCATGATCTCGAACGTGTTTTCAAGGTGTT
>JBIIVI010000322.1:0-3708 GCA_044339555.1 Cyclobacteriaceae bacterium
AAAGTAACAAGGCCATGTCGGTGATGGTGCTGTCTACCTCGCATGAGGTTTTCTATTTCAAAGTGGGTAAAGAAATGCTACAGGGTTCGGTGGAAGTGTATAACGATCAGCAACAGTTAGTGGGTCGGCAGGTGTTGGACAAAAAGAAAATGATCATCGATTTTTTTGATGCAGCGCCGGGAAATTACCGGATCAAAGTGCTCAAACAAGAGCAGTCGTTCGAGTATACCTATCAGAAAGGAGGATCAGTGGCGCAACTGAAGATTTCAGCGCTCCCCACTGCTTCGGTGGGAAACCAACCATAGCCCGCCAACCGTAATCAATCCGTTCAACGCCAGCACTTCCAGTCCGATCTGATAGCCGTTGAACCAACCAGGAACTTGCCTACTTAGCCAGTAGCAAACCGCGGGTGCGAGTAGACACACGGCCAGCACCGGCCATCCTTTAACCTGTCGCGAAGTGGCCAATCCAAAAACAAACAAACCCAACAAGGGACCGTAGGTATAGGTCGCCACGTTCAGTACCGCATCAATCAGCGACCTTTGGTTGATTTCTTTGAAGATAAGAATGATGATCAAGAACAAAATTGAGAATCCCGCATGCACGGCAAACTTTTGTTTTTTCTTGACGGACTCCGGCTTGTCTTTGAAGTTGAGAAAGTCGATGCAGAAAGCGGTGGTGAGGCCCGCCAGGGCGGAGTCTGCACTGGCATAGGAAGACGCAGTAATTCCCAAAAGGAAAAATACGCCCACTAACAGGCCAAATTCATTCAGCGCCAGTGCTGGGAACACATCATCGGTACTGCCGGAAATGGCGACTCCTTTTTGCTGGCTGTAGATGTATAACAAGGCGCCCAAGGTCAGGAACAAAAGGTTCACTACCACCAGCACCAGACTGTACCAGAACATATTCTTTTGTGCATCGAACAGCGAGCGGCAGGTTAGGTTCTTTTGCATGATTTCCTGATCCATGCCAGTCATGGTAAGCGCGATGAAGGCACCACCAAAAAACTGCTTAGGGAAGAATAGGGTAGAATTCGGATCATCCCAGTAAAACATGCGCGCAAACTCGCTGGCGCGGATGGTGCTGATCATGCCGGTAAACGAGAGATCGAGCCGTTCGGCAATCTGCCATACTGTGATCGCCACCGCGGAGATCAAAAAAAGCGTCTGGAAACTATCGGTATACACAATTGTTTTTACGCCCCCCTTAAACGTATAGACCCAGATGAGGAGAATGGTCGTGGCTACCGTAACGATAAAAGGCACGCCCCACGCATCGAATAAAAAAAGTTGCAGCACGGTGGCAGCCAGAAAAAGGCGCAAGGCAGAACCCACCGACCGTGAGACCATGAAAAAAAACGAACCGGTGCGGTACGCCCAGATATCAAATCGCTTTTCCAAATACGTGTAGATGGAGATCAGGTTCATGCGGTAGTACAACGGCATGAGCACGGTAATGATCACCCAATAGCCCAGCAGATAGCCGATTACTACCTGAAAGTAACCAAAGCCGATCTTGGCCACATTGCCCGGCACGGAAATGAACGTAACACCCGAGAGTGAAGAACCGATCATGCCAAATGCCACCAGATACCAGGGCGATTGCCGGTTAGCTGTAAAAAATGTTTGTGTATCGGCACCACGGCTGGTGACATACGAAATGGCAATGAGCGTAATGAAATACAAAACAAGAATGAGAAGAACCAGATAGGGCGACATAGAACAGGGTATGCCCGAGCAAATAGCGAAAAAACTTTGACTTGCCAGCGCCTGTGCAAACCCTCAATTATTTACCTTTGCGGTTATCTATGGCGAAGTGGGGCGTATCACCCGAGCGGGAATTGGCGGAAGTGGCAGAGGCAGTCGAGGAAGTAATCGATTTGCGTGAGTTGGTGGTTTTTAATGATGATGTGAATACGTTTGAACACGTCACGAAAACCCTGATCAAAGTATGCAAGCACACGCCCGAACAAGCCGAACAGTGTACGTGGATCATTCATTACAAAGGCAAGTGTACGGTTAAGAACGGCACGTACACCGAACTAAAACCCTTGCGCGAAGCCATTACCGAAGCGGGCATTGATGCGCGCATTCTCTAACACCTCACCGTGGAGTTTTCTTCAAAACTAATCGAGCAGGCCGTTAACGAGGTGGCCAAACTTCCCGGCATCGGCAAAAAAACGGCCTTGCGGTTGGTGTTGCATCTGGTAAAAGAAAATCCATCAAAGACGCAGGCGCTCACCGAGGCACTCAACACCCTGCGCAGCCGCATTCAGTTCTGCCGCGAATGCAACAACATCAGCGATGAGGAGACATGCATGATCTGCCGCAGCCACAAACGCGACCGCAGTTTGATTTGTGTTGTAGAAAATACGCAGGACGTCATGGCGATCGAAAACACCGCTCAGTTCAACGGTTTGTACCACGTGTTGGGCGGAGTTATCTCACCGGTGCAGGGAATCGGTCCCTCCGATTTGAAAATAGACATGCTGCTGCAACGGCTCCAGAAAAATCCGCGTGAAGTAACGGAGCTGATTCTGGCACTGAGCCCCACCATGGAGGGCGACACCACCGCTTTTTATCTGCACAAAAAACTCAAAGATTTTCCGGTGAAGATTACTTCCATTGCCCGCGGAGTGCCGGTAGGTGGCGATCTGGAATACGCAGACGAAATCACGCTCGGAAGAAGCATCACGGCACGCACACTTTTTTCTTGATTGTGGTTGAACTCGCCCATGATATTGACGACCTGGTGCTGTCACTGAAGCGCTAGATTTCCCCCCTGATTGAACGGCTAATCACTTCCGTTTTGCTGTGCACATGCAGCTTGCGATAGATATTTTTGATGTGAAACCGAACCGTTTCGATGGTGATGCCCATTCGGCTGGCGATGAGTTTGTAGCTTAGGCCGTCCACCAAACCCACCACAATCTCTTTTTCTTTTTCCGTTAACACGGATGCCGGGGCAGTTGCCTTCTTTTTCGGATTAAAGTGCTCAATCACCTTGCGCGCGATGAGTGGCGACATGGGCGAGCCGCCTTTCGTAACCAATTCAATACCTTCTTTGATTTCTTGAAACGGGGTTGACTTCAACAAGTAGCCCACAGCTCCTGCACAAAGGGCATCAAAGATGCGTTGCGCATCATTGAACACAGAGAACACGATGCTGTCGATTTCAGGATATCGCGTCTTCACGAGGCGGATGGCATCAATACCCGACATACCGGGAAGTCCCACGTCCATCACAATTACCTGTGGCCGGAACCCTTCGTTAAGTCGCACAAAAAGTTCCTCGGCCGAGGCACAGCTTACCCGTAAACGAAAATCAGATTCACGCGAAAAGTAGGTCGAAAACGTTTTTCGGATTTCATCATCGTCCTCCACTATAGCCAACTCAATCATACATCAAACTTAGGAATTCATGTGGTAGCGGGCGACCCATGAAAATGGGGGTTGGCAAGATCCACGGTCACTTCAAGGCACGCTCCCGTTTGTGTGCGAAAATCCAGCTGGGCGCCAATGCGAGCCGCGCGCCGCTGCATATTGCGCAACCCATTTCCCTCAGGGTTGCCGCGTTGCCACCCTACGCCATCGTCCTCCACCCGAATTTGTAACTGCGAGCCATTCAGGCCGATGGCCACCAACACCCGCGCGGCATTGGCATGACGGGCCGCATTTGTCATCGCTTCTTTCACAATAAAGTAAA
>JBIIVI010000323.1:0-3699 GCA_044339555.1 Cyclobacteriaceae bacterium
CGGGGTGATGAAGACAATCTTCGTATTCTTTCACCGCTTTTGCAATGGCGTTATCCTCCGAAAAAAGAATATCCTTTACCTGTAGTGCCTCGTTTACGGACGGCTGTTGAGTAAGGTAGCCAAGACGGATTCCATCGCGTACCACCACCGTGCCACTGTCGGGAGTTACTTCGCCCGTCAGCATTTTCAGCAGGGTGCTTTTGCCGACTCCGTTGTTTCCCACCAACGCAAATTTCTCGCCTTGCGAAATACCCAGTGAAATGTCTTTAAACAGCCACTTATCGTGATAGGATTTAGCAAGATTCTCGGCTGACAGGTAGTTCATACGGGTAAAATGAGCGGCAAAGATAGCTGAATCGCATCAGCCGCAGAGGTTAATCAGCCGTGGAGGCAAAAAGTTCTTCGGCCTTTCGGAAGGTCTGAGCACCCACGCGTTGTCCGAGGATTCTTCCAGGCAAATCATCCTGAGGGGGATGAATCCCACCCCAAATGCGGCTCAGCGCACTCTGGTCGGCCGCATCTTTGTAACGTGCCCATTGCAGCACCACATCGGTACTCGGGCCTTCTTCAAACACAAGGTACCGGTTTTTGCGGGCTCTGAATTCGCCCAACCCTCCAGGAAAATACGGATCGCCAGTAATCAGCGTCAACACTTCGGCCGCAGCACTCGAGTAAGTCGAGTGCCCGGAAATGTATCCGGAAAATGGTGGAGTAATGAACGTAGGCCGCTGGTAGGGCCACCAGTTCTCCGCCAAAATCCAGTCAACTCCCGCCAATTCCGTTTTTGGTTCGCGGATGTAGCGCGGCCCACGCCAGGTACGCAACTTTACCTTGAACAAGTGCTCGCGGTTCTCGCCTACAAGCGGATCATCTTTCGTTACCAATTCGGCTACATCCTTCTTCAACGGCATTCCCCACGGGTGGTAGTTGGGCCATCGCGGATTGGTGGATTGCCCCAACCCCGCCATGTAGCGAATGGCTGAAATCGGGCGTACATAATCGTAATAGCCCTTCAAACTCCACGCAGTAATGGCTGCATCGTGCAGCGCAGCGGCGAGTGTTAGGTAACTCTTCATGTACCACTCAGTTTCGTCAAGTTCTGAGCCCGCTCCTTTCCATCGTTTTTTAAAATCTGGATGATCGGCCACGTAATTCAAGATGGTAAACCAATGACCGGGCGGAGTCTCTGATTTAGGACCATCGGCCCAGAATTCTGCCAACACCCGCGTGAAATCACCGCGCCTAACGCGTTGGGGTGTGTACGGTTGCCTGGTTTTCGGATTGACGGTATACCCATTTCCCAGGCAATTCTCCCATCGGTAATACTCCTGCATCTGTTCGAAGTTGGCAGGATAATTCGTGAGATTGCCCAACGACCTGGGCGAGATATCAACCCATTCATCATCCAAATCATGATGAGCCGCCCACTCCGTTACTAACCCAAATCCCCATTGGAAGTAGCGGGTAGATTGCTCATCGGCCGAGTCTAGTTTCGGTGGTGGGCCGGGATCAAAGTAAAAGGAAAACACATGTCCATCGCGTTCTCTTTTCTGCTTGTCGGACTGAGCCAGGGCGAATGGAGTTACATCACCCCACTCTGCATTTTGAAATGGGGGCGAATGGCCGGGAATGAGATTGCCACTTTGATCGATGAATTGATCGAAGTTAAGTGGCTGCCAGCGATTAGGTTGACTAAGTGATGCGTTGCCCGCATCCGTTGGCGTAAGCGCAGCGTTGACCGGCTGATAAAACTGATTGGCATATTGATTTTGTTCGTTGGATCCATCTTGCAGGCCAAACGAAATCCACCGCTGTGCAATGTAATTGCCGAGGGCCGCGGATGAACCGGAAGCAAAATCGGTGGAGACATTGTTCTTATCATACCCCAACAATCGAAAAAGTGTTTGCAAGCGCCCCAACGTATAGTGCCCACCCGGTGAGTTTCGAAATCGATGGACCAGCAGCCGATACGCGGTGAAGCTGATGGCTTCTTCCAAATCGGTCGTGGGCCGCTGTTGAAACAATTGACGAAACCGCGTAGTCTGGTCGTTAACAAGTAGCATTTTCTGTGCTGGCTGAAAAGCCGCCCATGCCTCGTACATGGCCGCAGACAAGTGATATAGGTTTCGGGCGTGAACGGTGGGTCGTGCGAAGTCATTTCGGATCGCTTCCAATAACGCTTCGTTCCAGAGCCGGGCGATTGACACATTGGTGTCGACACGCACATCGGTAAACCAGCTTGGCGCGGGAGCAAACTCGACGGGCTCTTGAAGTGCCTTTTGGTAGTCGATTGATTTAAACACCGTGGGAGCGTTACCTTCAACAATCAGGTAATGTTGATTGGCCGATAAAACACCCAGCGACTGCGTGGCTCCAGAGGGCCAATGAATAGCGCCTTGAACGGTCTTCGAAGCACCTAGCCCGAAGTGCAACGTATAGCTGTTTTGCGATGCATAGCCAGACCCCGCTGTAACTTCATCCATCAACTGCACACCGTCCGCCAACAACTTCACTTGCGCACCAACGGCAAATTTGTTTCCAGTTTGGCCCACCAAGGTAATTCGGACAAAATGATGGGTATTCGTTTCTTCGTTGGCAAACACTTGCACGCCACCCCGGCTATCGTTGGCAACTACTAAATCTAACCTGCCGTCCGAATCAAAATCACCCGAGGCCCCGCCGAATCCATCCTTGCGGGTTTCGAGGGGCAAATCGCTCGCCACATTTGTAAAAAACTTACCGCGTTCATTTCGATAAAGTCGATTGGCAAAAGGTGAATGATTAAACTGGTTGATGACATACACATCCGACCACGTGTCGTTATCATAATCCAGACATACTACGCCCCAACCCATGCCGCGGTCGTTCGCACCAAAAGCTTTTGCCCGGTCTGCATAGAGTGTGTCGTGCTGGTGGATAAACAAAGAATTGTCGTACAAGTTGGTGATATAGAAATCCCACCAACCGTCGTGATCAAAATCTGCAAAGTCGGTACTCATCCCCTGGCCGTGGTAGTTCAGGTCGTAATCGGCTGCAACTTCTTCAAACTTGCCAGCACCGAGATTTTTAAAAAGTCGATTGGGTTGATGACCATCGTAGATGCAAAAGATGTCCGGATCTCGATCACGGTCAAAATCCACAGCTACGGCCCCCATGCTCAGCTGATGTCCAATCTGTGCGCCACTGTTCCAAATCCGATCTTCAAACCGGCCGTTGCCAAGGTTGATGAACAAGTTGTTTTCGTTCATGAAGTTACAGGCATATACGTCCAGCCACCGGTCGCCATTAAAATCAGCCACCACAAATGCAGTCGCCATCTTACCTACTTCCAAGCCTGTAACCGTTTCGCGAAAAGTGCCGTCTGGCTGGCCGAAGTAAAACACGTTTCGGTGCAGCTGCCCAACCAACAAATCGAGTCGACCATCATTATTCGCATCCAACCAAACCGCTAAACGCGAAATCCCGAACAGCTCAAGGCCGACAGAGGCGGTAATATCCGCAAAGCGCCAGCTACCCTCATTCCGCAGAAGACGATTGGACTCGGTGGAGTCCGTATTTGTAATGTAGATATCGTCATCGCCATCCAAATCAAAATCGGCCACGGCCACTCCGCGTGAAGACAAGGTTTTGAATTCGGGCCGATCGACCGACACTTCGCGGAACCGGGCTGGCGTAGCTGTGTACCGGTATTCGTTTAGA
>JBIIVI010000042.1:0-16806 GCA_044339555.1 Cyclobacteriaceae bacterium
TATTACTGGGCCCCCTTTATTTTGGTGGGGTCGTAAGCGAGCGTGCAGCCTGAAGCGAATAGCGTGTAGCGTGCAGCGGAATTTACTATTGACGATTGGTGATTTTTGATTTCAGCCGGTTCTCAGCAACCAAAAGCCCGAAGCTCGCAGCCAGCCGCTGGCACGCAGCCTGCAGCGAACAGCGTGTAGCGTGCAGCGGAATTTATGATTGAAGATTTCCTATTAGTGATTTTTGATTTCAGCGTGGTTCTCAGCAACCAAAAGCCGGAAGCTCGCTGATCGCAGCCAGCCGCTGGCACGCAGCCTGAAGCGATAAGCGTGCAGCATGCAGCGGCGGATTCTGGGTACTAGTCGGCTCGAAGCTCGTAGCTCGCAGCTTTGCGGCACACAGCCCGCCCCTAGCACATTTCCCCCAAACCCAGTATCTTTCGCTATGAAGCCCTTGGTTGTAGCTGCGTGTGTGTGGGTGGCCGTTAGTGCCTGCTCCCCGCCGGAAGAAAAAATCGTTTGGAAGAGCATCGAAAAATCGCTGCAAACGCAATTCATCACCGTAGCCGATGGCGGCACCATCGAACTGCCCGAAGGTCACTACATGTTTACCAAATCCCTCGTGATGGACGGCAAGAAGAACATCACCGTGCGTGGCCAGGGCATGTACAAAACAATCCTCTCCTGGAGAAACCAAACCGAAGGCGCCCAGGGCTTGCAAGTCAGCAATGGCGTAAACATCGTACTTGAAGATTTTTCCGTGGAAGATGCCAAAGGCGATAACGTGAAGATTAACGATACGCGTGGCATCACGCTCCGCAGAATCCGCTCGGTATGGTTCGGAGGTCCGAAAACCGAAAACGGGGCGTACGCGCTCTACCCCGTGCTCTGCAAAAACGTACTCGTGGAAGAATGCATCGCCATGGGCAGCTCCGATGCGGGCATCTACGTAGGCCAGTCGGACAGCGTGATCATCCGCAACAACAAAGCCTATTGGAACGTGGCGGGCATTGAAGCCGAAAACTCGCGCTACGTAGAAATCTACGGCAACGAAGCGTGGGAGAACACCGGTGGCCTGCTCGTGTTCGATCTCCCCGGCCTCACGCAATACGGCCATACCACCAATGTATACGACAACTACCTGCACGACAACAACTACAAAAACTTTGCTCAACCCGGCAACGTGGTGGCCAGCATTCCGCCCGGCTCCGGCATGATGATCCTCGCTACCCATAACATCGATGTGCACAACAACAAAATGGAAGACAACCGCAGCGTGGGCGTTGCCATTGTAAGCTACGAGCTCGTGGCCGCGCTTAACGAAGGCGAGCAGGAACAAACCAATGCCATCGGTGGCGTGCAAACGGTAGACAACCGCTTCCGCGAAGACAGCCTCTACAATCCCTATCCCTACAATGTGCGTCTGCACCACAACCAGTTTCAAAACAGCCACTGGTTTCCCACCATCCGCAGCGACATTGGCCAACTGCTTATCGCCAAATCGTTTATGAGCCCGCCCGATGTGGTGTACGATGGCATCCCCAACCCCAAACAGCCGCAACGCAATATCTGTATCCACGATAACGGCAACATCACGTTTATCGATTTGGATGCCGCCAACGATTTCAAAAATTTGTCGAAAGACCTGACCCCGTTTGTTTGTACAGCGCCTCAAGCTAAAAAATGAAATTCGTTTGTACGGTTTTGGCGTTGCTTGCCCTGGTCGCCTGCACGAAGCGCGAGCCGGTAGTGGTGGAGGAGGTAAACTTGCCGGTCGACTTGAGTGCGTTCGGTAATGCCACCCTTTCCAGCTACGGATTTTTCACAGGCCCCCTCAAAAATTTGCAACCGGCCGAAGGTGTCATTCCCTATACCCTTAACTCCGCGCTGTTCACCGACTACGCATACAAAAAGCGATTTGTAAAAATCCCGAAGGGCCAGCGCGTCAACTACCACGACACGGAAGTACTAACCTTCCCCGAGGGCACGGTGTTGATCAAAAACTTTTACTACCCGGCGGATTTCCGCGAGCCCGAAAAAAACATCCGCATTCTGGAGACACGGCTGCTGCTGCTGGAAGGCGGCCAATGGAAAGCGCTGCCCTACATCTGGAACGAAGAACAGACTGAAGCCTACCTGGACGTAGCCGGCAAAACATTGCCCGTGTCGTGGACGCATTCCAATGGCGACAAACGCACGGTGAACTACTCGATCCCCAACGCCAACCAGTGCAAAGGCTGCCACCTGAAGGGCGACCGTGTGGTGCCGATCGGCCCCACCGCCCGGCAACTCAACGGCACACTACCCGGGCATCACAAAATTCAATTGGTGGAATGGCAGGAGCAAGGCCACTTGGATTCACTGCCTGACCTGAAACTTTTGCCGCGACTTGCCGCATACGACAACCCCAACGAATCACTCGATGCGCGTGCCCGGGCCTGGCTCGAAATCAACTGCGCGCATTGTCATCGCCCTGATGGGCCCGGCAAAACCAGTGGCCTGCATCTGCTTGCCAGCGTAACCGATCGTGCGAAACTCGGCATTGGCAAAGCGCCTGTGGCTGCGGGTAAAGGCTCCGGCGGGCGGCTCTACAGCATTGTGCCCGGCCACCCCGATCAATCCATTTTGCAATACCGCATCGAGTCCACACACCCTGGCATCATGATGCCCGAGCTCGGCCGCACGCTTGTGCATGAGGAAGGCGTGGAGTTAGTGCGAAAGTGGATCAGCGAACTGCAACCGACTGCTGGGGGTTAGCTGCTGGTTACTAGTCGCTAGCTTCTGGTTGCTGGCCACAACTCACTAGCTACTAGCATCCAGCTACCAGCCACCAGAGTCCAGGCACCGGACACCACATTCCTTGGCGGCCCCGCGCACCTCGCTCGGCCCACCCACTGCGCGGCCACGCTTTCCGCTGCAACTCCGCGCCCCGCACAAACCTGCCCCTGGCGGGGTTTACGCTGCAATCGTTGGCCGGGAGTGGCGAAGGGTAGTAGGTTTTACCAGCTTATGAAAACTGCGGAAAACACGGGTTACGGTGCGGATGGCTTGCTGGTATAACGCGCTCCGAATACCGTTATAAATTCTTTGACGGCCCTGATCAGCGTCATTTCTATTTATGCTAAACCTAAGTACATTGGCATTCTTGGCAATATGTTTCCGGAAGTCTTAGTCAATCTTCTACTTGCGTTGGTGTTTGGTGCTGCCGTTGGATTGGAGCGGGAAAGCAGTAAACCGGGCGACCCGCACGTGGGCGGCATCCGAACATTCTCGCTCATTGCCATGCTGGGCGCTTTGGCGGGTATTTTTATTCAGCACCAGTATGTCTACCTCGGCTTAGCCATCGTGATCGGGTTTATGGCGTTGCTCATTTCGTACTACGTGGCAGAATCCCTGCACACCAAAGACTTTGGAATCACGAGCGAGGTAAGCGCCATTATCACGTTTGTATTGGCATTGATGGTGATGATGCCCGTAATCCCCAAACAGATCATCATCGCCATCTTTGTCATTCTCGTGTTCGTGCTGTCGCTGAAGTCCCGCACATCCCAATTCGTCAGCGGCATCAACAAATATGAGGTGCAGTCCTTTATCAGTTATGCGATCATCGCTTTGGTGGTATTGCCCGCTTTGCCCGATTATTCGTTCCAGCTGAAAGACATTCCCCTGTTGCACCAGCTGCTGGAAAGCACTGGCGCTGATATGAGCCGGTTTGACCAGTTAGACCTGATTAATCCGCGTAAGATTTGGGTGGTCGTGGTACTCATCACCGGCATTGATGTTTTTGGGTACGTGCTGGGCCGCCTCGTAGGAAGTGGTAAAGGCTTCGCGCTCACGAGTTTCATAGCCGGCTTCGTGTCGTCCACTTCGGCCACGCAGTCGTTGGCACAACGAAGCAACCAGACTCCGTTTGTTAACCACCTGGTGGGCGCTGCGGTTCTGGCCAACCTGGCGAGCTTTCTGCAGATTTTTTTACTCGTAGGGCCCATCAATGCAAATTGGCTTACCGCCATTATTCCGAGTATTTTGATCATGGTGTCGGTCGCGGGTGTTCTTGCGTATTACTTTTTGGTAAAAAAGGAGCCAGCGGAGGAGGCCACACCGGAGAGCAAGAAATCCGAACCAATTTTTTCCTTGCTGCCCGCACTCAAGTTTGCCGCACTTCTGATTGTGATTAAGATTGTCACAAAAATCAGTCTCATTCTTTTTGGTCAGGCAGGGTTTGTCATTAGTTCCATCATTGCCTCTTTTGCCGGGCTAGACGCCATTCTGGTTAACCTGGCGGAGATGGCCGGGAAAAGCATCAGTTTCGAGTTCGCCTTTCTCACGTTCGTGATGGTAAACACGACCAACCTGCTGAGCAAGTCTTTTTATTCCTGGCTTCAGGGGAGCCGCGGTTTTGCCGCTAAATTCCTGATTGCAGCTTTGATTATCGCGGTTGCGGGTGCGTTGTGGCTCGTGTTTATCTGACGCGAGAAGCCAGCGCTGCGGCCGAGATGTTACAAAGGATGAAGAATAGCCGGTAAATCATGGTATTTGATACGATTGACTATCTACAGCACGGGAGCGAAAAGCAGAAAGCGGCATTTCGTGCGCTGACGAATGGGAGAATCATCGAAAAACTAAAGCATTACTCGCCCTTACTTACAGGCACAATTCCCATCAACATCGATACGGATGAAAGCGATCTTGATATCATCTGCTATTGGAAAAGCAAATCGGAATTCACTCAGACAATAGTAAATGAATTTGCCCACCTCCACGGTTTTACGTTAAAAGAGCAGGTGATAAAAAATGACGAAACCATCGTTGCCAACTTCCGGCTGGATGAGTTTAGAATAGAGCTATTCGGACAAAACCGACCTACCCGCGAACAGGAGTCTTACCGGCACATGATCATCGAACACAGGATTATCCTCGATCGCGGTGAAAGCTTTAGACAGGAAGTCATTAGACTGAAAAAAGAAGGCGTCAAGACAGAGCCAGCATTTTGTAAACTGTTAGGAATTGAGGGAGATCCTTATGAGGCACTCTTACGCGATGACTGGCTCAGACAAGGCGTCATCAACAACCCCTGTAGCCAAGACACGGCAAAGAACGCAGGTTAGTGCGCAACTGGATCAGCCGGGTGAGGCAGCAAGGTTGGGGTTAGCAAACCAAGGTGGAGTACGCCACCGACCACAACCAACGAGTTTTTTGCTTTGGGCTCCCGCCGTGTCAGGTGTTATCACCTGACACCACTAATCTTTTCACGACACGATCCTGTATGGTGTGTAATATTTTTTCCTCGTTTAGCCTCCCGTCTCGGGCACTCTGAACTCGACTGGTCGTAGGCGATGCTCCCACAAAGGCTAAAGCAGTCATCGCGCCAAAGCAGTTTAGATGCCGTCATTTCAGCCCCGGACGGATTGCCTGAGGTTACTACTGCCCCACCTTAAACAACTGAGCCGAGCCATTTGAAACTTGCGGCACCTTCTGGTAACTTGAGCGCGAAGCAGCAGCGGCTACGTGCACTTACCGCTGCACGCTTCCGGTTCACCATGCACAGCACACTCAAATCGTATTTTCATGACATCACCGGTGCGGGCGAGGAGAAACTCGCAGTCCTTGCGCGGTACTTTGTGGAAAAGCACGTGAAGAAAAATGAGTGGCTGTTGCGCGAGGGGGAAGTGTGCAAGTTCAACTACTTTGTGGCGGCGGGTTGCCTGCGCTTGTATTCGGTAAACCCGGCCGGCATCGAAAACACCCGCTACCTCGCCTTCGAAAAAAAATTCGCTACGTCGTTCACCAGCCTGATTACCAGCCAGCCCTCCATGGAGTACATCCAAAGTCTGGAAAATACCACGGTGCTGGCTATTACCCGCCAGGATTTTTTCGATCTGGTGGAGCGCGAGCCGGCCGTGAACAAAGTCTATCGCCACATCCTGGAGTCGGCCTACATCACCACACAAAAACGAATTTACGATTTCCAGGGTGCCGATAGTTTGCACCGGCTGAAATGGTTGCTCGACCAACAGCCCCGGGTGTTCGAGCGGCTGCCGGGCAAGATCATCGCCAGTTACCTGGGCATCACACCCTATACACTTAGCCGCCTGAAAGCCGATCTCAAAAAGTAAAACATTGCGGTAGAGCAATCTTTTTGCGGTGTGGCGGGTGCAGCTTTGTGGCAGCAACTATATAAAACGATGCAAAGCCGAAATTTCGCTCCGGCCCTCAGGCCCGGGATTTTATGGATGGTGTGGATACTGATTGGCGGATGTTTGCCGCTGTGGGCACAGGAAGGGCCGCCCAAAGTGCCGATTCCCGTGGAATTCATGGCCGGCCACGACCGCCTGTTTTTTCAAATGGTGGTGAAAAAGAAATTCGCACCGGAAAGCCGGTTTGGTTTTTTAAGCGTGTCGGCCTTCTCAGCTGCCTATGACAACAACTCCGATGACCTGGACATCGCCTTGCCGATGTTGCTAAACTACACGTTCTACAAAGGGTTTGCGGTAGTGGCGGGCGCCACCGTTAACAACAAGGTGGGCGTGGGCCCACAGGTGGGTGTGCAACATTCATTCGCCAACAAAGAATGGGTGGCGGTTACCATCGCCTCGTTTTTTGTAAACGAAAAACAAAATGCCGAGCTGTTTGGCATTTACGAATACAAACCGGCCCTCAGCGCCAAGGTTAACTTGTACACGCGGTTGCAGTTGCTCTACGCCCACAGCACCAGCGAAGATGCGCATGCACGCAGTTTTCTGCAACTCCGGGCCGGACTGAAAATGAACACGTTGAATTTTGGTTTGGGTGCCAACCTCGATCAATACGGCCCGGATAAAACGTACAAACCAAATTATGGAATTTTTGTAGGCTGGTCGTTCTTATAATTTTTACTTTTCGTTCCCGATTCGGGTAGCGTCCGAATCAAACCCATAAGCATAGCCATCGCGAGAAATCAAAAAAGCATAAACCAAAAAATCATGAAAAACCGACTGTCGGTACAAGTCGCCATCGCCCTGCTGTTGGGTGGTGTGGCCGTAGTAGTGTTAATGAGTGGAATGAGCCAACCGGCGCCCCCGTACCGCGACCTGAACAAAAACGGCCGTATGGATGTGTACGAAGACGCCACACGACCGGTGGAAGCGCGCGTGAGCGACTTGCTGGCGCAAATGAACCTGGAAGAAAAAGCAGGTATGATGTTCATCAGCGGTACGCGCATCAACGAGGATGGTTCGTTGGATGATGTGCCCGGCCAGGGCATGTTTGCCCGCATGCCGCAGGCCAATAAATTAATCGAAGAAAAGAAGATCACGCACATCAACATCTGGGCTGCGCCCCCTTCGCGCCAGTTGGCTACCTGGAACAACAACGTGCAGAAGGCTGCCGAAAAATCCCGGCTGGGGATTCCTGTATCCATAGCGTCCGACCCGCGGCATTATTTCAGCAACAACATCTTTGCCATGGCAGCCAACAATTTTTCGCAGTGGCCGGAGCAGTTGGGCTTTGCTGCACTGGATGATGAAAAGCTGATGCGCCAGTTTGGTGACATTGCGCGGCAGGAATATCTGGCGGTGGGCATTCGGGTGGCGCTGCACCCCATGGCCGACTTAGCCACGGAACCGCGCTGGCCGCGTGTGAGCGGTACGTTTGGCGAAGACGCTAAACTCTCTGCGCGCATGGTGAAGGCGTACATTCTCGGATTTCAGGGCGAGCAACTGGGCGCTATCAGTGTGGCTACGATGACGAAACACTTCTCGGGCGGCGGCCCGCAGAAGGAAGGCCTTGATTCGCACTTTGAGTTTCACAAAGGCCAGGTGTATCCCGGCAATAACTTCAACTATCATTTAATTCCATTCGAAGCTGCCTTTGAAGCGAAGACGGCCTCCATCATGCCCTACTATGGCATCCCCGTAGATCAAACCAGCGAAAACGTGGGTTTTGGTTTTAACAAAGACATCATCACCAAATTGCTGCGCGAAAAATACAAATACGATGGCGTGGTGTGCACCGACTGGGGTTTGATTACCGATGCGAACATGGGGTCGGCTGTGTGGCCCGCACGCGCGTGGGGTGTGGAGTCGCTCAGCGAAGCGGAACGCGTAGGGAAAGTGATTGATGCCGGGTGCGATCAGTTTGGCGGTGAGAGTCGGCCCGAACTTATTGTGCAACTGGTGAAGGAAGGAAAAGTTACCGAGGCGCGCATCGATCAATCTGTGAAACGGTTGCTGCGCCAGAAATTTGAATTGGGATTATTTGATAATCCGTATGTGGATGTGGAGAAAGCAACACAAATCGTAGGCAAGGCCGAGTGGAAGAAGTTGGGCGAGGCTACACAACGCAGATCATTCACCTTGTTGAAGAACGATAAAAAGATATTGCCATTGACATCGGGTAAGCTTAAAATCTTTGTAAAAAATGTAAACCCGAACATCGCTGCCAGTTATGGCACGGTGGTAAGCAAACCCGAAGAAGCCGACGTTGCCATTTTGCGATTGTCGGCCCCGTGGGTGCCGGTGGAAACCAAGAATCCGTTTGCCCGTGGGTTTCATCATGGCGATCTGGATTTTAAAGGCGCACAGAAAGACAGTATTGTGCAGTTGCTGAAAACCGTACCTACCATTGTCGATGTTTACCTGGACCGCCCCGCGGTGATCCCGGAAATCAGCAAAGAAGCAAAAGGGCTCTTGGTAAATTTTGGCGCCAGCGATGCCGCTTTACTGGATGTAGTTTTTGGTGCAGCCAGCCCTGAAGGCAAGTTGCCATTCGAGTTACCCTCGTCTATGGAGGCCGTGCGCAATCAGAAAGAAGATGTGCCGTACGATTCTAAAGATCCGTTGTATCCGTTTGGATTTGGGCTTCGGTACACATCGGCCAAAAGTACAAAATAGCGATACAAGGGACATTATATGTACGGGTGTTCCGCCAAGCGCCGGGCACCCGTTTTTTTCTGCCGTGTCAGGTGTTAACACCTGACACCACTAATCTCATAACGATACTATCTGAATTAACGGCCGATGATTTATTGACCATTGAAGAAATGATACCCAAACAAACGATCCCGAAAAACGTTCAAGCCAAATTATGGGGTTTTTGTCGGTTGGGCGTTTCAATAAACATTAGGGTGCTTTATCTAAAAAGCCGGCGTTCATTCTCCGCTGAGTCTCCCGCCTCTGGAACTCAGCGATAGCACCGCATCACAGAACGGTGGGGCGGAAAATCCGCCAAGAAAAAACAAAAGAAAAGGTGTTAACTTGAAGTGAAAATCAAATGACATGAAACGGGACAAGGCAATGGAAACAGTAAAGGAACTTCCGCAGGAATTCGACCTGGAAGAATTGATTGAGAGACTTGTTTTTGTGGATAAAGTTGAAAAAGGACTTGAGCAAATTAAGGGAGGTAAGACAATACCTCACGAGCAAGTAAAGGACATGGTTAAAAAATGGTGAAAGCAATTTGGACCGAATTTGCAGTTGAGGACCTACGGTCAATTCACACTTACAATTCACAGGACTCAAAAGTATAAGCGGACAGATTCATTGAGAAGATAATTTCAAGAGTCGAACAACTTGAGACTCATCCGAGATCAGGACGAATTGTACCCGAATTTAATTCAGACACGTTAAGAGAATTAATAGAAGGTAACTACAGAATCATTTACAGAATTGATGCAGACCGCATTGACGTAATTCGTGTTCATCATTCCGCGCGGCAGCTAAAAGGACTTTAAAGATCCATCCGTCAATAACAGCCTTGCGCTTGTTGGGGCGAACAGCTTGATCTAAACAGTCCGAACTCGTGTCCTTCATTGACAAAGAGAAGTAATCGGCTTACTAACATTCACAATTACTTAATGCGGAAATCCAAAGCCTTTTTTCTAATTTATGGATGGGTATTGGCCCTCTTGGTTTTTCCAGCATCCGCCTGGCTGATGCGGAAATTCCCAGGGTATGAACTTGGATTTCTGTTATTGGCGGTTTTGGTGTTCGTTTTGTTAAAAGCTGTTGGCTTGAAGTTGATCCATCCACGAATCTTTAAAAAATAGTAGCATGAAAAATACAACAACATTGGGGCACAGTTCCCTCACCGTCAACCGCATGGGACTGGGCTGTATGGGGATGTCCGAATTTTATGGAACGTCCGATGAAAATGAATCCACCAACACCTTGCACAAGGCCATTGACCTCGGAGTCAATTTTTTCGATACAGCCGACATGTATGGCTGGGGCGCCAACGAGCGGCTACTCGGCAAGGCATTTGCCGGGCGATGGAAGGAAGTGGTGGTCGCCACCAAATTCGCGGTGGTGCGCGGCCCGAATGGTGAGTTCCTGGGCCTCAACGGCAAGCCGGAGTACATCCGCCAGGCCTGCGACCGGAGCCTTCAAAATCTGGGCATCGAAGCGATTGATTTGTACTACATGCACCGGCAAGATCCAAAAGTAGAAATCGAAGAAATCGTAGGCACACTGAGCGAGCTGGTAAAACAGGGAAAAGTGAAATCCATTGGCCTTTCGGAAGTAAGTCCGGAAACCCTGCGCCGGGCACACGCTGTTCATCCCATTACCGCGCTGCAAACAGAGTATTCGTTATGGAGCCGGGAACCGGAGCAAGAGTTGTTGGGGGTGTGTCGCGAACTGGGTATCACATTTGTAGCCTACAGCCCGCTGGGGCGCGGCTTCCTCACCGGTGCGATCCCCAATCGCGAAGCGTTGGAAGCGGGCGATTTCCGACTCAGCAATCCACGGTTTAAAGAAGAAGCGATTCAGAAAAATCAACAGTTTGTAGACGTCATCGACCGGATTGCCCAGCGGAAGGGAGTTACCAAAGCGCAGATCGCACTCGCCTGGGTGCTCAGCAAAAGCGATGAGATCACCGCGATTCCGGGCACCCGAAAAATCCATCGCCTCGAGGAAAACCTGGGTGCATTTAATGTGGAATTAACGGCCGATGATTTATTGACCATTGAAGAAATGATACCCAAACAAACGATGGGCGATCGCTATTAACAACCGCCATCCAGAAATTTACCTACACGAGTGCGCATCGCTCCCCGCCCTCGTTGGTGTTCCACACCAACGAGATAGCTGACTCTCGTTGCCCATGGAGAAATTTCGTTCTCCACAGAGTCTCGCGCCTTGGGGAATTGCGACAGCACCGCATCATTGAAGCGGAGGAGTATTGAATTGCGTAGCGATAACGATGCTGGACAACAGACGAATAGGATTTGATGTAAAAGACACATTTATGGGCACGCTGAATACTACCGATACGTACCCCGCCTTCGTTGGTGTTCTTCACCAACGAGATAGCCTGACTCCGTTGCCCATGGCGAAATTTCGTTCTCCACGGAGTTTCCCGCCTTAGGGAATTTGCGATAGGACCCTGCGGGGTCATCGTTTCGATACCCCGCTGATGACCCCCGCCCTCGTTGGTGTTCTTCACCAAACGAGACACCTTCGTCCTCCGCGTAGCCTTCCGCTTCAGGGATGCTGCGATAGGCCCGCATCAAAAAATGCCTCATGGTTGGTCGGGATTTGTAATCCCGACCTTCTTGCGGGCCAAAGAATTTTTTTTGGTCCCTGCGGGGTCTTCGTTTCGATACCCCGCTGATGACCGAATTTGGATTCTGTCTTCAGTCCAACGGCAATGCGGGGTCTCGGGGCGAAGACCCCGCTTAGACAGAGCTATCAAAAACCACTATCCAGAAATTTGCCTAACTAAGCGCAGCGCTCTTGTGTAAGTTCACCACCGATCACAACGCTATCTTTTCGGGTTCACCGGATAGTGCTCCAATAAGAAGTCCAGAATCTGCGGAAAGGTGTCCAACGGTTCGTTGTGCCCACCCGGCACGATAATGTGCTGGTGTGCATATGGAAATCCATTCGCCTCCAGGCGCTTCATTACTGCGTTCGATATTTCGGTGGAGGGCCACATCTCGTCTTCGCTGGCCGACACACACAGCAACGGTCCACGAATTTTTTCGACTGGAATCAGTGCGCGCGCTACGGCTGCGCTGTCTTGCATCATGATTTTAAACGCTTGTCTAAGGTTGCCCGTTACGGCTGGCACAAGACTTCCCCAAGTGGCGGGCACATAAGGCACTTCTTCGCCCGCATACGTCCAGGACGAATTGCCCGCCCCAATTGTAAGTGCGGGAAATGCGGCATGGCTGCCTACCATCGACACCACACACGATACATCCGGATCTCGGCTCCCCAACAACAATGCTAACTCAGCACCTTTTGAGCCACCGATTAACGCCACACGACCGGGTGCTACTGCGGGGTTTTGCTGCGCGGCCCGAATTGCTTCCTGAATTCCTTCCAGTGGAATGCGGTCGAGTTGAGCAGGGGTGCCCTCCATACCGAAATATCCGATCGCCAAAAAAGCGTAACCCGAATCAATAAACATGTCGCGGGTTTTTTTCCAACGTGCCGTAGCCCAGGCGTTGCCGCCTTCCGAACCGCCCAATCCAACTACCAACGGTTGCTGCCCACCTTTGCCTGTAAACAAAACCGATTGCACTCCACTACGGGGCACATCCGGGTTTCCGCAGCCCACGGCCAAAATGATCACGAGCGCGAACCAGAGATTTTTTTGCATATGTTTTTTGATGCAAACCAACGGCTCGTGCGCTCCGGAGAAAAATAAATCACCCGCCAGTTATGCCGCCAATTGATCGCAGAAGCCGCCACTAGGCCTGCTGTGCAAATGACGGGTAAGTGACGGGCCTTTTTTTGGACTTCGCGCGGCCGGATGCCGTATCATTGCAGCAGCTAAACTGCTATTTCATGCAACAACCCGAACTCGGCCAGCAGCTACTGACGCTCCGTAAGCAGAAGAACCTCACCCAGGAAGAACTGGTGGAAAAGAGCCACGTGAGTGTACGCACCATTCAGCGCATTGAAGCCGGAGAGGTCATCCCCCGCCTCTCCACCATAAAAATTCTCTGGCACGCCCTGGGGGAAGACTACAAACCCGAAACCAAATCCGTTCCAGATATGTCGACAAACACATTTGAAAACACGCGCCAACAGCAACACTTGCTAATGGCTGTAATTGCCGGGGCGCTTTACCTCGCCTTCGAAATTACCCTCACTGCAATGGACTTTTCGATGTTTAACGATTCCCATCCGTTGCGGCCCACCACCCAAATCGCCTACATCGCACTCACGGCCGGTATGGCCTTTTGTTACGCCCTGTTTGCCTATGGCTTTGTGTTGCTTGGGCGCCTGTTCGAGAACAAGTTACTTCCGGTGGCGGCCGTGCTCATGGCCGTAGTGGTGGCGGCTACCGGTGTGCTGGACGTTTCCATGCTGGGCACGCAGCGGTGGGAGCAACTAACCGTTGCGTATGCTATTGCGGCCGTGGTGGTAGGTGTCTGCTCGTTGGTGTTTGGTATTGCCCTGCTGCAATTGCAGGATGGTATGGGCGGCCTGGCAAAGGTAGCGGGTGTGTTGGAAATGGTTCTCGGCTGCGCGCTCATTACGGTTGTGTTGTTTTTGGTGGCCTTTGTGGCGATGATCCCGGCCACGGTGGTGGAAATTCTGTTGCTCTATCGCGGGTACGAGTATTTGGGGAAGTCGCGAACAGTGAGTCCGGCGGCCACATAGAATTCCTTTCCAACCTTTTCGCCCGTCACGGGGTCTAATGGGATGAGCACGAAAAATTCTATGAAACGCATTTTTGTTATTGGCGTGTTAGCCGTACTGCTGGCCTGCGAATCGGATGAAGATCAAGCCCCGGCCATCGGGCCGTTGAGTGGCACGTATACCGGCACGTTTATCCGATCCAGCCCGCTCGTTAAATATGAACCTGCTTCGGTTACAATCAATTTTGAAGGCAGCCGATTTAGTGGCTACAGCAACATCGCCAGATATCCGGCTATTTGCCGCGGCACTTATACTATTTCGGGGTCGACCATCACATTTGCCGATGAGTGTTTTTGGACGGCTGACTTCGATTGGACTCTCATTTTGTCGGGCACTTTTTCCATGACTGTTACCGGAGATGAATTGGTATTGGAGCGCAGCTATGGCGAATTCGATCACGACCGCTATGTGTTACAGAAAAATTGAGGTTGCTCTCATTTTTGATCAAGAAAACGGTTAATCAAAAATTTTAACCACCATTCGATAATCAATCAAATAAGATTGTCCCACCCGCAATCTCTTAGTCAGGAAAATTGACCATTCATTTTTTGGTTAGCGAAGTGCACCTCTTGCTAGATGGAAATGGGCGGCAGCAAGTTTTGCCAACTTCAAACCACTCCCACCTCACCCACACTAAAAACAGCAGTTGCTGATGAAGCCATTGTTTAAAATGGTTCGCAAGAAACCGATTGACCGACCGCGATAAACGTGTAAACTTGCAGCCATGATGTGGAAGCACAGGGGTCTATCGAAGCGCGAACTGCATGCCAAAATCCGGCGCGGTGAAATTGCGTTTGGCGGACATCATCCTTCTAGAATATATGGCACGCTGCACTGTGGCTCGGGGCGACAGATGAAACCTGAGCATCGCGTATTTTTCAACACGGCCAAAGCGGCACACCAACTGGGCTACCGTCCCTGCGGCCATTGCCTCCCACAGCTTTACCACATTTGGAAGCATGATGCTGTTTGAACCAACTGTTGATCCCACCCGGAACTGGTTGCCGCACCAGGGCGAAGTAAACTACTACGGCCGCCTGCTCACGCATGCGGACGCCAACCGCTACTATGAGATCCTCCTCCACACCATCGAATGGCGCGCAGACGAGGCCGTGATCTTTGGGCGCCACATCACCACCAAGCGCAAGGTGGCGTGGTATGGCGATCGCCCCTTTGAGTACACCTACAGCAACATCACCAAACGCGCTTTGCCGTGGACGCCCGAACTGCTGGAGTTAAAAAAACTAACCGAGCAAGCCATTGGCGATACGTTCAACTCGTGTTTATTAAACCTGTATCACACTGGTGAAGAAGGCATGGCGTGGCACAGCGATGACGAAAAAGATCTGAAACGCCATGGCGCCATCGGGTCCCTTAGCCTCGGTGCGGAGCGCAACTTTTCGTTTCGCCACAAGCAAACCAAAGAAACCGTTTCGCTGCGGCTGGAGCACGGCAGCTTGCTGGTGATGAAAGGAACCACCCAAACCCACTGGCTGCACCGGCTGCCGCCCACGAAAAAAGTGCACACGCCCCGCGTCAACCTCACGTTCCGGACCATCGTGGAAGCCGGGCACAGCTGACATCCGGAAGTTTTTTGAATCGCTTCTCGATCAGTCATACCGAGAGACAACATGGTTGGTCGGGATTTGTCATGGTTGGTCGGGATTTGTAATCCCGACCTTCTTGCGGGCCAAACAATTTTTTTTGGTCCCTGCGGGGTCTTCGTTTCGATACCCCGCTGATCTTGTTAGTCGGGATTTTCAATCCCGACCCGCTCAATTCCAATCTCACACTAGCTCCAAATTAACGAGCCCCTTCTGCCCGGTGTAATACTCAAGTGCGGAGCTGTAAACGTATGATTCTGGTGTATACACCAGGCCTGCTGCCACCGGGTTGTAATGGATGTAGTTAAGTTTTTGCCGCATGAAGTCCCGGGTGAAGAGCGCTTCGGGGTGCATACCCTCCTGCCATACCTGAAAGTTATTTTTGCCTACAGAGAAAAGCTTTAGCAACCAGTCCCGCCTGCTTTCTGCGGGGGGTTGCAGAAAGCGGATAATTGCCTTTGACGTAAATTTCTTGAAGTCGCGCATTACATCCGAGAGCCTGATTTCTGCATTGTTCGTGTTAGCAATCATGTGCAGATGGCTGGGCATTAGGCACCAAGCGTGTACGATGAGGCCTTTACTGTCCACGCAATAGTTTAATGCGTTAACTACGATTTCTGCCAGCTCCTTCCGTGTGAACAAGTCGGCCCATCCATTTATCGTGTGGGTGAGAAAATAAGGGTGGTCTGACCGGATGGCGTACTTAGAGCCCATCGGATGATAAAGATACGGAGCCGGTCGGGATTGCAAATCCCGACCAACGGTGACAAGTCGGCCCATCCATTTATCGTGTTGGTTAGAAAATAAGGGTGGTCTGAGCGGATGGCGTACTTAAAGCCCATCGGATGATAAAGATGCGGAGCCGGTCGGGTGGTCTGACCGGATGGCGTACTTAAAGCCCATCGGATGATAAAGATACGGAGCCGGTCGGGATTTCAAATCCCGACCAACGATGGAGCGAACAAGTCGGCCCATCCATTTATCGTGTGGGTGAGAAAATAAGGGTGGTCTGACCGGATGGCGTACTTAAAGCCCATCGGATGATAAAGATGCGGAGCCGGTCGGGATTGCAAATCCCGACCAACGGTGAAGGATTTCAAATCCTGACCAACGATGAGGGTTCTCGGGGCGAAGACCCCGCTTAGACACAGATTTTCTGTTACACATATCCGCCTGTTTGGGGTGGCTATTTGCGGGTAGGCTTATACAGAGGCAAAGAGAATACGTTCAATTGTATAAATTCGATTATTCGCGGGCATCGTAAATTGAAACCGTAAACTGACTGAAATGAAGAGAATATGAGCTTAACAATTTTGACAGCAAACCTTTTGACACTTTTAGCCTTTGTTATTCACACTTTTGTAGGTGACAAAGAATTGAAAGTAAACGAGCCGACTGAAGGGAATGATGAAAACTTCCAAAGAAGAGAAAAGTGGACAATGGCAAGATGTGGTTGGCATTGGGTTTCGTTTGACTTACTTTTTGCGACTATCGGACTTGGACTAATTAACTTCACAAACTACTTTGACAATGAAAAAACGCTATTGCAAATTTTGACTCTTTATTTTTTTGGTTATGCAATA
>JBIIVI010000043.1:0-16803 GCA_044339555.1 Cyclobacteriaceae bacterium
TATCCATCAAAATCCCAACTGAACCACTATTTTAGCAAATACCTGACCTAACCCATCTGCTTTGGTTTCGTTGTTCGATCAATACACCATTACCCCAAACACCTGGGACGAAATGTATGGGCCGGACGGGATTCGCCAGGCGTATCAGCGGGTTCATCAGTTTTTGCACGCCATTCCTCACCACGACTTAGCGCGTAAAGAAGAACTCGCCAAGCGACTTTTCATGAGTCAGGGTATTACGTTTACCGTGTACAGCAGTGGCGAGGGGATTGAAAAAATCTTTCCGTTCGATATCATTCCACGGATTATTACCGCTGCCGAGTGGGAACTGATTGAACGCGGCATCAAACAACGCTTGCAAGCCCTCAATATCTTTTTGAAGGACATTTACCACGAACAGTTCATTCTCAAGGACGGCATCGTACCCACGCAGCTGATCTACTCGTGTCCGCACTATCTGCGCGAAGTTCAAAAGCTGGCCGTTCCGTACGATATCTACGTGCACATTGCCGGCATCGATCTGATCCGCGATGCGGATGGATCTTTTTTTGTTTTGGAAGACAACCTGCGTACTCCTTCGGGGGTATCGTACATGATTGAGAACCGGGAGATCACCAAACGCATTTTTCCAGACCTTATTCCTGAGAACAACGTGCGGCCGGTTACGCACTATCCGAATATCCTGCACAAGAATCTGGTATCGCTATCCCCTCGCCAAACGGCACATCCTACAGTGGTGCTGCTTACTCCGGGCATGTACAACTCGGCCTACTTTGAGCACACCACACTTGCGCGCCTGATGGGCGTAGAGCTGGTAGAAGGCCGCGATCTGGTGGTGGAGAATCACCGCGTGTACATGAAAACCACGGGTGGCCTGCAGCAAGTGGATGTGATTTATCGCAGGGTAGATGACGAGTTTTTGGACCCACTCGTGTTTAACCCGAATAGTATGTTGGGTGTGTCTGGCATTCTTTCGGCTTACCGCAAAGGCAACGTGGCGATCGTTAACGCGCCCGGCAACGGAGTAGCCGATGACAAGGCCGTGTATGTGTATGTACCGGATATGATTCGCTATTACCTGAACGAAGAACCCATATTGAAGAATGTGCCTACCTACCAATTGGGCAAGCCAGACGAGCACGATTTCGTTCTGAAAAACCTCCACAAGATGGTGGTTAAGAAAACGAACGAATCCGGTGGCTATGGAATGTTGATGGGGCACACCGCTTCGGAAAAGGAGCTGGCCGACTACGCAAAAGAGATTGAAAAAGACCCGCGCCAGTTTATTGCCCAACCGGTGGTGAGTTTGTCGGCAGCACCTTGCTACCTGAACGACAAAGTACAGCCCCGGCGTGTAGACCTGCGGCCTTTTGCCCTGTGCGGTCCCGATGGTATCGAGATTGTGCCGGGTGGCCTTACGCGGGTGGCGCTGCGCGAGGGTTCGCTGGTGGTTAATTCTTCACAGGGTGGAGGCAGTAAAGATACCTGGGTGTTAATGGATTGATGAGATGCTAAGCCGTGTTGCCGATTCGTTGTACTGGATGTCGCGCTACCTGGAGCGTACGGATGGCATTTTGCGCATGTTGAAAATGAACTACGCTTCCTCGCAGGACGATCGCAATTCCTTTACCTGGCGACCGGTACTAAAAATCTTTAGCGCCCTAAAAGAAGAGGAGCTGGAGCGCTTCCGCAACGATAGCCGCCAGGTGTTGGTGTACATGCTAATGGACAAGGAAAATGCCAATTCGGTCTTGAATATGGTCACGCGGTCGCGCGAAAATGCGCGGGCTGTGCAGGATCATATTACCAAAGAGGTTTGGCAGTGTTTGAATGAGCTTTACCATCTGGCAAAAGATGAAAAGCTGGCGCACCTGTTGTTGCGCGAAGATCCAATCACCATTCTGGATGGCCTCATCCGCCAGGGCCAACTGTACTACGGAACCACGGAGGTAACGATGGCGCGGGGTGAGGGGTTCTGTTTTATCAACATTGGGAAATACGTGGAGCGCGCCATTCAGTCGGCCGACATTCTAGACGTAAAGTTCAGCGACCTTTCGTACGATCAAGACCAGACGCCCGACACCACTTTTTGGAAATATCTTTTGCTGTCCATCTCCGGGTACGAACTGTACTTGAAAAGCTACCGTAGTGGCTTTGAGGCCCGCAACGTGGTCGAACAAATCTTATTCAACAACCAATTTCCGCGCTCCGTATCCTATTCAGTTAACCAGTTGCATCGCTACTTCGAGCGCCTGAAAAATGAGCGAAACCAGGAGGGCTATGAACGCTTGATGTTTATGATCGGCAAGTTGCGCAGCCGGGTGCAGTATTCAAAAACCGATGATGTGCTCGATCAAGGCCTGCATCCGTATCTGAAGGAAATCCGTCAGAGTTTGTTCGACATCGGTGTTGCGTTGAATCAACATTACTTCGCGTACAGCTAATGCCACGTTTCAAAATCCGCCATATCACCCGGTATCAATACGAAGTGCCTGTACGCGACAGCGCCAACCAGATTATGCTTTATCCGCTGCGAGACGAGCATCAGGATGTTCAGCAGCAGCAGTTAGTGATTACCGGTGAGCCAACTGTTTTTGTGTACGAAGATTACTATGGAAACCAAATTGGCACATTCTCGCACCCGCATCCTCATCAAACACTGGAGATTGATTCGCGGCTGTTGATCGTTACGCAGCCGAAACCGTTGCCCGAGCTTTCCTCATCGCCTCCCCAGCTTTGGACAGAGTTGGCTAACCTCGGCAAGCAGCCACCCTTTCTCGATTTTCTGAAGCAGGAGCATTTTCAGGCATTGCCCGATGTACAGAAGATGATTGCCGCGGAGCATCACCGCCACGCGTCTCCACTTACGATGGCGCAGGATTTCTGTGGCTTTGTGTACCAGACATTTGCCTACCAGAAGGGTATTACCACGGTAGAAACTACCATAGACGAAATCTGGAATCTGAAGTCCGGGGTATGTCAGGATTTTGCCCATATTTTGTTGGCCATGTTGCGGCTCAGCCAGATACCGGCACGGTACGTGAGTGGCTACATCTGTCCGAATAAGAGTGGCATGCGCGGCGAGGGGGCTACGCACGCATGGGTGGAAGCCTATTTGCCACAATACGGTTGGCTGGGTCTGGACCCCACCAACAATTGCATCGCCAATGAAACCCATGTGCGGCTGGCTGTAGGCCGCAACTATGGCGACTGCGCTCCGGTAAAAGGCACGTATCGGGGCACCTCCGCGCATGTAATGGAGGTGGCTGTGTCGGTCGGGTATGAAGATGGCCATACCAGTGAAGCAGTGAGCGAAGTAATAGAACCCCCAACAGTGGCTACCGTCTCAACAAATTCTTATCGCAGGCAACAAGAGGCTCAGATGCAACAGTAAGCGCTACGGCTTTAGCACTTTGTTTGGGAACGGCTCACCTTTCATGTGCCTCCTTGTGCAAGCAGGTGGGTTATCAAAAAGCGAATTTCCGGACAATTGGCATCCATTAGCTGCTGAACAATACCCGAAAACTCTCGCAATCGGGTGGGCATCATTCGGTGCATTTCATTTGCGTTAGCATAGCCAATGTCAATGCTATGGTTTCTCGCGACTCCGATGATCCAATCCTCTAAGGTGTTTTGCAGCACGATCAGCTTGTTCTCGTGCTTACTGTGAACATAGATTTGGATTTTGTGACGCTGTTCGACCAATTTACATTGGGCCAAGTAAACCGGATCTGATTGACCGCCATCGTAGTCGATAAGGCCGATCGCACGGGTCGCTTGGGAAAGTCTCTTACAGACACGGAACTTGTCACCAGCGTGTTGAAACATGCCTCGCTTGATGCCCAACTTTCGAATCAATCCTTCGTCTGCATCACATTCAATGAAAACCATTACGCGTTTTGCTCTACAAAGCGGCTCAGATTAAAAAATGCATCCGTATCCATCAATTCAATAAGTTCTGCGCTCGAAAGTTTTCGCACGTACGTTTCGAAGTCCCGCATATAGGTAACATAAACCGATAAGTCGGTTGCAGGACATTTCTCTACCAGCGAGCCCAGCAAATACGGATTATGGGTAGTCATAAAAAACTGGTTCGATTCATCCTGAGCAATTCGCTCGGCAAAATATTTCGTGTAAAACGGAAATGTATTGGCTTCGGGCTCATCAAAAACAAGCGTGCTTTCTGCATTGGTTTCTAAGCAGGCCATGAAGAATATGATTCTCCGTAACGTTTCTGAGATATTGTTGTACGGACAGCTAACGATCGCATCGCCCTTTTCATAGTAAACACCTATCTCTTTCTTGGCATTATTAATCTGAAATCGATAACCCTTTGATCGAAACAATTCGGCAACGAAATCTTTTAGCTTACCGTTCGAAATAAGCACACTGATCAGATTCTGTCCAAAGGGATGAATAAGCATTCCGGGCTGAATGTTACCTAGCTCTTGTTCTGATCGATACTTGTAGAATCGGACTGGCATCATTTGATAGTAGTTTCGGGCTAACACTCGACCAGCCAAATCAAATTGCGCAACTTGGTTTTGTCTGCCCTCGATCCCAAACAACATCGAGAACCTTGGATCTTGAAATACAAACGTCAATTTGGAACCACTATCAACAATGATTTCGATCGGGTGATCTGCCACGTTTTCGAAAAACAAGTCGGTCAAATCCTTAAATCTAGATAGCTCCTCGATTAGATTTTGGTTGGTAAATCCAAGCAACGAGATGGCCTCCAAGATATTACTCTTGCCGGAGTTAGGTTCGCCAACAAACACATTCACTTTCGAGCAATCCAGCTTAACTCCTCGAATTGACTTAAACCTGTTGATCTCAAGCTTTTGAATCATTCAATAAAGGTAATGAATTTGAGTGTCCAATTTTTTGTCCCGCCCACTCCAAACAAGCGTGGTACTCCCCATCACGGCCTTAGCACCTTCTTCTCATACGCGGCTCGTTCAATTTTCTCGCGCGAAAAATAGGCCCGCACGTAGCGGTCGTTTGCCCACATCTCAAAAAGATTTTTGTAGAACGGGCTGCGCGGGTCGCCACTCTGCCCCGGAGCATTTGTAAACCATGTGGCATCCCAATCGCCCACATCTACCACCATGCGGAACGAAGCTCCGGACGACTGATTATCGGAGTTAGAGGTCATGCCCGGCGTAGCGCCATAGCCGCCCCGGGGTAAGGGCCCAACTTCTAATTGAGCGCGTGTGGCGGCATCCACTGCGCTGCTAAGGGGATGACGAATGCGCACATGGTGGTATTTCTCCTGGCCGTAATACCATTGGGTTGGATCGCTGCCCAGGCGGGTAGTCAAGTCTCGAACAGCTTCTGCCAACGCCTCGAGCAAAAACGCATCGCGCTTCTTGACAGAGCCGTTAAATACAAGTGTAGGATCTTGCAGCCACTCGATTACACGGTTGAGCGGTACCGACCCGAGCATCCCCTGCACTTCCTGCGGCACTTGTTTTTTCCAAAGGCCGCGGCTCAGTGCTCGCTCCCATGCCACATAAACACCCGCCGCCACGGAGTTAGGCTGTAGCTCGTAATTCCAATCCAACAGTGTATGCCGGGCATCAGCCACCCTTTTGTCTTTGCTCGTCAGCGATTGTAACATCGGTACCAACTGGCGGGCGGGCAGGGAATGGTAATCAGTTTGGAGGCGCTGCATATCCGCCACCGTGAGTGCTTGGTTATGCTGAAGAACTTCGTGAATGCGATCTGCCCGGAAACGTGTGGCCCAGAGATAGCCCACTGCGTTGGTGTGTGCATAGCCGCGCGGTGCGAGATTTTCGTTGGCGGTTGCCCAAAAGCCTTGTGCGGGATTGAAGACATGCGGCAGTGAGTCCACTGGCAAGTAGCCGGCCCATTCGTAGCGTCCATCGCCCGGCACGGGCACAAGTCCATCCCAGTTCGGCCGGATGGGCGCGATGCCCGCCGCTTGCCAGCCGATGTTTCCCTGGCGGTCGGCCCAGATCATGTTCTCGCCGGGAATACGGTTGTAGGTGCACGCTTTTTGGAAAGAGGCCCAATCGGTTGCCTGATCCATGCGTAAGCTGGCCAGGTAAGGGGCACTACCCGGCTCCAACCAGGCCGCACGAATCGCATAAGCGAGCTGGCGCACGGAGTCGATAAACACCACGGGGCCGTGGTGTGTGTACCGATGCGTAACGATCACGGGCGCTTCTCCTTTAACCCGAATCGTGTCCCACACTTCTGTAAAAGGGGTCCATTGACCTTCCTTTTTGTAATGATTCAGATTTGTGGGATCGAGCTGGTATTGATACAAGTCTTCGCCATCCAGCGTAAAGACGGTAAGGCCCCAGGCACCGTGTTCGTTGTGGCCGATGGATACACCCGGGATGGTTGGCTCGCCCGCGCCTATCACGTTCCAGCCGGGAGCGTGCAAATGCACGAGATAGCGGAGCGAAGGCACTGCCAATGCACGGTGTGGATCGTTGGCGAGCAACGGCCGGCCGCTGGCTGACTTAGCCCCGCTAATGATCCAGTTGTTACTGCCGATGAATCTATCTGCGTGCGGGTGATCGGCCTTGTAGGCGAGATTAAGTTCCTGGCGTACTACGTCCGACAGCGCGGCAGGCGCAGCCGCTTGCACGATGTCTTCGGGTCGGAATCTAAGTGGTTGACGAAAGGCACGGTATAAATAAATGATGCTATCGAACCGGGCATCGCGGTACAAGGCCGTATCCAGGTGGAGATGCGCTTCACCTGGTTCAAACGTGAGCAGCGACTTCACGCGGTCTGCACCAACGCGGGCCACCATTTCTCCAAAGGTGGCTTCATCATCGATGTTCCCCAGCAAGCCCTGATGCCGCGAGATGACTACGTCTGGCGTCCAGTAACCCGGCTGGATGTTCAAGAGCTTAAACTCCAGCGGCAGCTGCTCGGGATTGGCCAGCACTTCTGCAATGCGCGCGTTGATCCCATCCGTGAATGCTGTAATGATTTCCTTGCCATGCGGATGGTAGTGATTGAATTCCGTATCCAGATTTCCGCGAAAGCGAAACAACCGAGCCCCGATGTCGCGGTTCAACTCGCGCTTGCCGAGGATTTCCGCCACCGTGCCAGTAGCCTGCCTACGCCACAGCTCGAATTGAAAAAGCCGATCGGTAGCCGCCGCATACCCTTGAGCGAAAAACAAATCGTGTTCGTTTTGAGCGTAGATGTGATTGATGCCGATGGAATCGCGAATGATTTCCACCGGTTCTCGCAGACTTGTTTTTTCCGACTGACAGGAAAGAAGCAAGCTCAGCGAACTCGCGAGCGCAACTACCTGTACGAAACCGCGCTTCACGATCCGGCAATTTTAAGTACCGCCTCCACCAGACGGTCGAGATCTTTGGTGGTGGTGTACACATGGGGAGTTACACGCACCGCTTTAATGTTCTCCCACTCGATAGAGGTAGTATGAATCTGGTAGTCGGCAAACAGTTTGCTGCTCACCTCGCCAGGGGCCATGCCGTCAATCGAAAACGTGCCCAGCGCACAGGAGTATTCCGGCTTGAGCGATATGTGAATTTTAACGCGCGGGTGTTTGCTCACGGCCTCGCACCAATATTTTTTTAAATAATGCAGCCGCTCCTGCTTGCGCTTGGAGCCGATGGCCAGATGGAAATCGATGGCTTGGCCAATCGCCTGTTCCGGTGCAAACGATCGTGTGCCCAGTGCCTCAAATTTGCGGATATCGGGGCTCTGTGGCTTATCGTTCGGGAAGATGGGCCATGTTTTTTCGATCAGTGGTTTGCGGATGTAAAGCATTCCGGTGCCGAAGGGAGCGCTGAGCCATTTATGCAAACTGGTGCCGTAGTAGTCGCAGCCGAGGTCGTTGATTTTGTAATCCAGGTGGGCGAACGTGTGGGCTGCATCTACGAGGCTGATGATGCCGCGCCTGCGCGCCTCTGCACATAGTTTGGCCACGGGCAGAATTTGGCCCGTCCAGTTAATGATGTGGGTGAGGTGCCAGATTTTTGTTTTTGGTGTGGTTGCCTGAATGAAGGCGTTGATCACTGTATCGTCATTCTCGACCGGCAGCGATAGGTTGATCCAATTGATTTTGATTCCCTGGCGTTGCTCGCGCTGTTTCCAGGCGTGCACCATGTTGGGATAGTCCTGCCGGGTCATCACGATTTCATCGCCACGCTGCAGGTCAATGCCCCATGTGCAGATGCCCAATGCTTCGGTGGCATTTCTATTTATAGAAACTTCCTCGGCCGAAGTGCCTGCGAGATCGGCCAGCTTTCGCCGCAGGGGCTCGCGCCCTTTGTCGAGGATCTGCCACATGTAGTACGTGGGCGCCTCATTGCTCAAGTGGTAGTAGCGATCGACAGCATCCTGCACTACTTTTGGCTGCGGACTTACCCCACCGTTGTTTAGATTTAAAATGTTGGGCGATACGGTGTATGCCTGTGCCATCATGGCCCACAGCTCTTCGTCTGTGGTGGCTGTTAGCAGCGGCTTTTTGTTGAGTTCAAGCAGTGCATCGCTTACGATGCCGGCTTTGGCCGCAGCGGCCAGTGACGTACCGCCCAACACGGCAACTGTTTTTTGGATAAATCTTCTTCGGGAATTCATGGAATAGATGTAGCGAGTAGGAAGGTACAAAAAATGCGATAATCCTTACGAGCGGACTACACGAGTTGCCAATGCGTGTACAAGAGTGGCGTACCAACTGCGGCCGGGATGAAGTCCCGCCAACGCGGGATTGAGCCCGCAAAGACTTGTGCGGTGGGTGGCGAGTAGCGACAGCCCGTTTGCCGCCCAACAATTTTTTTTTTGATTGGTTGTGTCTATGGATACTTGGCGAATAACTCACACGCGCGCGCAAGATCGACATTGCCGCCAGTGAGAATAATACCTATGCGTTGACCGGCAAACGATGCTTTGCTTTTGAGGATGGCCGCGAGGGGCACCGAGCAAGAAGGCTCGATGATGATTTTGAGTCGCTCCCAGACTAACCGCATAGCGGTAACGATTTCGTGATCGGTTACGGTGATGACGCCTTTTACATGTTGGCGGATGATGGGAAAAGTTTTGTCGCCAAGTGAAGTCAGGAGTCCATCGGCTACGGAGCCCGCCTGCGAGGGTTCGATGCGGCCGCTTTGCATCGAGCGGAAGGTGTCGTCCGCATCGGCAGGCTCTCCGGCCCACACGTTTATGGTGGGGGCGAGGTAGTGTGCGGCAAGCAGTGTGCCGCTGAGTAGACCTCCACCACCTACGGGTGCCACGATGGTATCCAAGGTGGGCGTGTCTTGCAGTAGCTCGCGGGTGGCGGTTGCTTGCCCGGCGATGACTTCGTAGTTATTGAAGGGATGTATCTCGTAAGCGCCTGTTCGGGCTACCACATCGGCCAGCGTAGATTCGCGTGCTTGCAGGGTGGGCTCGCACTCGAAGATTTCGCCACCGAATGCGCGCACGCCTCGCTTCTTGATGTCGGGCGCGGTGCGCGGCATAACAATGTAGGCAGGGATACCCACCATTTGTGCTGCACGGGCGAGCGCTTGCGCATGATTGCCGGACGAGTGAGTGGCTACGCCTTTTTGGCGTTCGTTTTCGGTTAACGCCAGCACTGCGTTCATGGCCCCGCGTGCTTTGAAGGCACCGATTTTCTGAAAGTTTTCGCACTTGAAAAACAACTCCGCACCGGCCATTTCATTCAAGCTTTGGCTGGTGAGTACCGGGGTGTGATGGATGTACGGAAGAATGCGGTGGTGGGCCGCTTCAATGTCTGTAAGTAAGGGCGGGGCGGTAAGTTTCATGGCCCACAAAATACACTTTTTGAATGCGTCTTTCTCACAACCTTCAATTGGAGTGTAAAGTTAGTTTTCGATCCAGGTAGTCACTTCGTCCACAGGCTTTCGCTTGCTGGCCGGGGCAGATTCTTTCGGTAGGCCCACGTGCAGAAATCCGCAGATGTTGTCTTCGGCTGGAAGGCCAAAAAAAGAATTGGCTTCGGGGAATTGCGTAACGCCTCCGGTGCTTAGGTAGCAGCCAACTCCATAGGCTGTGGCGGTGAGGTACATGTTTTGGATGGCGCAAAAAACCGCGCCCATTTCTTCCCAAGCGGGCACGCGCTGGGCAGTGTCGCGGTGCATGCTGATGAGAATGATGTGAGAGGCTTCTAGTGGCTTTGTTAACAAACTGTTGTGCCGCCCTGCATCGAAGTTGCCATCGCGTTCCGCTACCTGCTTATAGCACGCGGCCTGCAACGCACCTAGCTTTTGCAAGCCCGCCCCGGAAAATACCTGAAAACGCCAAGGCTCTGTAAGTTTGTGGGTGGGTGCCCACGTAGCGTTTTCCAACATCTGCCGAATGACGGCCGCGGGTACGGGTTCGCCCGAATACGATTTCGTAAAGACCGATCTGCGGTTTTTAATCAGCACATTTAGTTCAGAAGTATTAAATTTCATTCGGAAAAATATTTGACCTAAATTAAGGTTTTGAACCTTATTGCATGCGTTTCTTTACGATTTTACTCCTGGCTTTAGCTACCTCTTGTGCTCCTGTTTACCTGCCTAACACGCGTAACACACCGCTGTTTCGTGGTGCGGGCGAATTTCAAGGTTCGGCCTGGGTGGGCTCCGGTTTAAACGGACATCTGGCCTATTCAATGAGCGATCATGTAGCCGTGTTGGGAAACGTTTCGTTTGCAAGCACGCCAGAAAACCGGCAGTCGGGCGGGCAACAGTTTGATTTTACGAAGTCGCACCTTTTCTACGAAGCCGGGCTCGGGGTTTTTGGTCGCAACCGGGCTGCCCGTTACGAGTTGTTTGCAGGCTACGGCATGGGTCAGGGCAACAGTTTGGCCAACTATCGTTTCTTTGGAACGGCTGCTGTGGTGGCAGATGGCAAGTACACGCGCCTTTTTGTGCAGCCTTCCATCGGCACCAACAACCGCAAGTTTAATCTGGCCTTTACCCCACGAATATCGCTGGTTGATTTTTCAGAATTTAAAACCGACACCCGTGTGCACATCCCCACGGAGAGTCCGCAATTGTTTGTTGAATCGGCCCTTACTGCGAAGTTTTTGATCAAAGGAAATCTGCATGGGATGTTTCAAGCCGGGCTAAATGTGCCGGTGCCCTCGGAGGTGTTTTTTGAATACCCCAACTTTCAATTTGCCTTTGGCATTCAGGTGCACACCGGTGGGTTGCGCACGCGCTTGTATTAAAGAAACGGTTGCTCGGGGCGAACCCGCTCGCCAATCAGGCGTAAGCCATCCAGCGTAAGCTGCGGATCGACCACGTCAAAAAAAGATTTTAACGAAGTGATCACAAAGGATAGTCCGCCGGTGGCAACGACTATTGTTTCGGTGTTCAGTTCCTGCCGAATGGAAGTCACCAATTGTCGTACAAGTCCATCGTAGCCAATTACCAACCCCGACTGGATAGCAGTAACGGTGCTGATACCGAGCGCAGACTGCGGCATTTCTAACGGTACATCAAAAAGTTTGGCGGTGTTTTGCGTGAGCGCTTTGATTGCGGTGCGTAGGCCGGGCACGATGGAAACACCCAGAATTTTGCCTTGGGCAGATACTGTAGTAAAGGTGAGTGCTGTACCAAAATCCACTACTATACTGGTCTTACCATATTTGAAAAAACAGGCCGCTGCATTTGCTACCAGATCGGAGCCAATTTCGTAAGGGTTCAGAATTTCCATGGGTAGCCGCTCGTACACTTTGGGGCCCAGCAGTAATGGCTCTTTTCCAAAAAGTGAGCGCAGCACCTGTCGTACCTTTTCGGTGAGTGTGGGCACCACGCTGCTCACCACAATTTGTTGCACTTCGTTCATCAGCAGTCGCGCTTCCAGAAACTGATCGCGAATGCGAACACCGTAGTAGAGTTCCGGCTGATCGGGGCGGGAAGGAATGCGCCAGATGTGTTGCCACGCGTTTTTGTTCCACAATCCAATGGTGATGTCGCTGTTGCCGATATCAAAAACCAAAATCATAAAGGCCAAAGTGAGAAGAGTCTGGCAAAAGAGCAACTGTTTGGGCGGCAAAGACATGATCCCTACACAAATCGGGCAATTCTTTCATTTTTATTACATACCGGCTGTCCACGCAATGCAAGCATGTAGTTTTGCGGGCGATTAATGAAATTGAAGTATGTACTACAGCGACAAATTTGTGGTGATTGAAACGCAGGCCAACGGCAGCATCTTAACGGCCTATACCGGCTACGACCCCACTGAAAAAGAGTTTGATCAGTACCTGGAGGCGTACAAGCGCACGTTGGATGAGTCGCCCCCGTTTGTACAGGTGTTCGATGCTTCGCTTAGCAAGAACTTGCGGTCGGAGTTGCGTATCAAACAGAGTAAGTGGATCGAATTAAACCGCAAGTTGTTGGCTGAGCGTGTAAAGCACGCGATCTTTGTTATTCCCAGTATGTTTGTACGGATTGTGCTAAACGGCATTTTTGCGTTAAGCAAACCGCCGTATCCGTATACCGTGGTGTCCAACATGGATGAAGCCAAACAATTTATTGAAAGCCGCCTGGGTTCGTAACGTGGTGAATTAGCGCTGGGAATTTGATTTTTTCATCAGGTCATCGAACAGGCTGTTGAAAATCCAGAGGATCACACTAAACGCCAACGCCCACCAGAATCCATCTACCCGAAAGCCGGGCACCAGATAATCCACGAGCAAAATGATGAGGGCGTTAATCACTAACAGAAACAACCCGAGTGATACTACCGTTAGCGGGATGGTAAACACAATCAGCAATGGTTTAACAAACACGTTGGCCAATGCCAACACCACGGCCGCCAGCAGCGCGTAGCCATAATGCTCTACATGCACACCCGGTAGCAAATACGCGGTTAGCAACACGGCTAGCCCGTTCAACAAAAATTTAAGTACGCCATTCATCTCCGAAAGGTAGGGATTTGATAATTTTAGGCTTCCGCCCAGCAACTTCTTTTGTACGCGATTGTAGATATTGAAACTACCGGTGGCTATGCCGAGCATCACCGCGTTACTGAAATTGCCATCTATCACCACGATGGGCAGCAGATCACCGATCATTACAAAACGCTGATCAATCCCGGGCGCAAAATTCCGCAGTTCATTACCGGCCTTACGGGGATTACTTACGAGATGGTGAAAGAGGCGCCAGCGTTTGAAGATGTTGCACAGGAAATTTTTGGCTGGCTGAGTAACCGTGTGTTTGTAGCGCACAACGCGCACTTTGATTACAGCTTTCTAAAAAAGGAGTTTGAAGCAACGGGCCTGGTATGGAATACACGCAAGCTGTGTACCGTGCGACTCAGTCGTAAGATTGTGCCGGGTTTACATTCGTATAGCCTCGGGCGACTGGCCGAAAGTCTGGGGATTACAATCCCCGACCGCCACCGGGCGGGAGGGGATGCGCTGGCTACCGCCCGCATCTTTGACATGCTGTTGCGCCGAGATACGGAAGGCGTGATTGGAAAGGCATTAAAGCGCAATTCGGGGGAAACCATTCTGCCGCCAAATTTGCCCAGGTCGGAGTTTGAAAAGTTACCTGCGCGTGCGGGTGTTTATTATTTTCACAATGCCCAGGGCCAGGTGATATATGTGGGCAAAGCCATCAACATCAAAAAGCGAATTGCCGGTCATTTTACCGGCGAGGCGCGCGAATGGAACCGCTCGCACATCCGTAATGAAATCCACCGCATTAGCTACGAGCTTACCGGCAACGAACTGATCGCGCTTATTTTGGAGGCACAGGAAATCCGCAGGCTCTGGCCACGCTACAATCTGGCCCAGAAATACAAAACGGAGGAGTGGGGCATCTTTGACTATCAGGATCAAAACGGGTACCTACGCTTATGCGTGAATGTGGTGCATCGCGGCAGCAAGCCGTTGATTACGTTTTTGAACAAAGGCGATGCTTGGAATTTTTTGTGGGAAAAAGTGCGTGAGTTTGACTTGTGCCCCAAGCTTAGCGGCCTGCAGATTGCCAAAGGGCTTTGTTTTAGTCACCAATCTGGCACGTGCAAAGGTGCTTGCCTGGGTGTAGAAAAAGTGCAGGTGTATAACAAACGTGCTCAAAAGATGGTGGAGTCCTTTTTTGAGGCGGGCGAAACGTTGGCATTGATAGGCAAAGGGCGCCAGGCAGAGGAGCGCTCCTTGGTACTCATCGAAAACGGGGTGTATCTGGGGTATGGGTTTTATGGCCAGAATGTGCAAGTCACGGATTTTGAAACCGCCCGCACCTACATAAAATCTGGGCGCGAGAACCGGGTGGTTCAAAACCTGATTAACTCATTTCTCCAAAACCCCCGCGACCAAAAAGTGATTGTGTTTGAGTAAACGGCTCCGGGAACCCCTACACATCCGAAACAACACCGGCGCTTCTGCAATCGCGACTAACATCCCAAATCAGCCAAAACCACAGACTTTCAGGGGCTTAGATTAAGGTTGGTTACCATGTACCAGTGGCTTATTTTTGCACGTTTTAAGAAACTGGAATGAGGCTTTTTGTTTTTGTTGTGGTGTTGGGAGTGGCGCTCATGCCGTGTGGGGCGCAACCGGGAGGTAAAAAGGAGTCAGTATTGTTTACAGTAGCCAAGCAGCCCGTGCTAGCAAATGAGTTTGAGTACGTGTATCGGAAGAACAACCAGTCCAAGCCTGCGGAATTTACCCAGCCGAAGATTGAGGAGTATCTGAATCTGTACATCAATTTTAAATTGAAAGTACGCGATGCGTATAGCCAGGGGTTGGATACCACTGCGGCTTTTAGAAAGGAATACGCCACCTATCGCGATGAGTTGCGCAAACCCTACCTGGCCACCAGCGATGAGCTGGATAAGCTGACGCGTGAAACCTATGAGCGCTTGCAGGAAGAAGTAAACGCCTCTCATATTCTTGTGATGGTGGCGGCCGATGCAGTTCCTGCCGACACGTTGCGGGCCTACGAGCGCATCAGTGCTATTCGTAAGCGACTAATCGCGGGTGAGGATTTTGCCGCGGTGGCCCGCGAAACATCAGAAGATCCCTCTGCAGCTTCCAACGGGGGCAATCTCGGTTACTTTACTGCTTTACAGATGGTATTTCCGTTTGAAGATGCCGCTTACCGGTTGCAACCGGGCGATCTTTCGGAACCGGTGCGTACCCGGTTTGGGTATCATTTGGTGAAGCTACACCACCGCCAGAAAGCGCGGGGCGAGGTGGAAGTCTCGCACATTCTGTTGCGGGGCAATGAACCCAAAGTGCGCAACAAAGCCTTTGAGATCATGGAGCAGTTGAAGAAGGGGCGTTCGTGGGACGAGCTTTGCAAAGAGTTTTCGGAGGATGCGGCCACGCGCGAAAGTGGCGGCCGCCTGCGACCCTTTGGAGTAGGCGCACTCTCGGCCGTGCCTGAGTTCGAAGCGGTGGCATTTTCTTTGCAAAATTCCGGAGATGTGTCTGACCCTTTCTCCTCGGCCATCGGATGGCATCTGGTGCGGCTGGAAAAGCGCATGCCGCTGCCCACGTATAGCGAGTTGGAGCCGTCCTTAAAGCGCAGAGTGAGTCGCGATGAGCGGCTACAGATTTCGAAAGTGCGTTCACTCGAAAAACGCAAGCGCGAATTTGGGCTTACCGAAAATCTGGCGCTCATCGACAGTGTGCGGGCCCGCGTTGACACCGCGCTCACCAATGGCCGTTGGAAACTCGCGGCCCCCCTAGCCTGGCGCCAGCAGGCAGTGGCCACGCTTCCAGGCAGAAGTCTTCCCGTGCAACAATTGGTTGATTATCTGGAGCGCAACCAAAAGACTACCGCACTTAGCCCGCGCGAGTATTTTCAACAGCTGTACACGGATTTTGTGGGTGAAGAAATCAACGAAGAAGAAGACCGGCAATTGCTGGCAAACAATGAGGAGTATCGCAACCTGATTGCCGAGTATCGGGAAGGCATGCTCATGTTTAGCATCATGGAGAAAGAAGTTTGGAATCTAGCTTCAGCCGATACCGCTGGGCAGTTGAAACATTATGAGGCAAACAAAAGCCAGTATAAAGCCGGGGAGCGGGTAAGAGCCCGTGTGATTTCAGCTACCTCTAAAACTATTTTGGAAGACATCAAATCCAAGATTCAAAAAGGCGACACCTTGAAACCAGACGATATCCGAAAATTGAAATCTTTTGGCAGCATGCGCCCCTATGCCCGTGGCGAAAATCCGGGTGTAGATCGGGTAAGTTGGGCAGCCGGGTTACATGAAACCGAAACCGATGGTATATTTTATCTCATTGAGGTAGAAAGCTTGGTGCCCCCCGGCATTCAGCCATTTTCTGAGGTAAAAGCACAAGTAATTACCGAGTACCAGGAAGCCTTGGAAAAGCAGTGGTTGCTGCGGCTTCGGGAAAAATACCCCGTAAAGGTAAACAAGAAGGTAAAGAAGCAGGTGATGGCCACGTTGACTCAAAAAACCAGTTGATGCGGGTTGTGTCATATCGTCCGCTAGGTTGGTTGGTGCTTCTGGCAGTACTCGGTGGTTGCGAGTTTATTAAACGTAAAAAGGTTACCGCAACTGAGAGCAACTCGGAGAAGCCCATTGCGCGCGTAAACGAGACGTACTTATTCCAAGATGATCTAAAAGGAATTATCACTACTCCGCTGCCGCCGGAAGACAGCGTAGCCCGCGTATCTGCGTACATCGACAATTGGGTGCGCAAACAATTGCTGATTGATCGTGCCACCCGTACTATCACCATTGACGAAGCGGATTTGGAGCGCAAGATGCTGGACTACCGCTACAGTTTGATTGCCTACCAATACCAGAACTACTACCTTCAAAAAAGCCTAACCGATAGCATTCGGG